>CAZUYL010000025.1:0-16374 GCA_964624945.1 uncultured Ruminococcus sp.
TAGGATATGTGCACTGCGTTTGTACATATTTTAGAACAATTTTTTTAAAAAGGAGTTTTAGCAAAATGTTAAACAACACAAAACGTCTTTTAGCATTTATGCTCGTTTGCGTAATGGTTTTTGCGTTGGCAGGTTGCGGTGGCAACGGCGACACAACTTCAATAGTTTACGAAGAAGAAATCGAATACGTTAGCGGCGGTTCAGGTTCGGGTGACTCTACAACAACTGGCGGTCAAACCGATACCACAAGCAAAAAAGACAACACTTCTAAAAAAGACAATCCTTCGAGCACAACCTCAAGTCCTGAAGGCAACACTGTAAATCCTGAGGATTACAGAGGTAAAACCGTAAAATTTGCGGTTACAATTATGCCTGATAACGACGAATCAGGTCCCGTTGTTAAAAAGTTCCAAGAAAAATACGGCATTACCGTTAAATGCATTCAGTCAGACCAAGGTAACTATGCTAACCAACTTAACGGTTGGATAGCAGCAGGTGACTCACCTGACGTTGCACGTTCAAACGGTGACTTCCCGAACTGTATGTCATACTTGCAGTCACTTGATGCAACTAAAATTGATTACAAAGATGAAATCTGGAACCAGAATACGTTTAATCTTACCACATTTAACGGTTCACCTTATTTGTGCGATACTGTAGGTAATATCTGGACAGAAATCGACATCGTTGCTTATAGCAAGAGCCAACTTAAACGTGCTAATATGTATACTCCTGAAGAGTATGATAAAGCAGGTAAGTGGACTTGGGATACTTATTTTGAAATTGCACGTGCAGTTAAAAAGGCTTGCAACAACTCAGGCGGTGCGTTCTTAAGTTACGAAAATGCCGTTCACGGTATGGGCGGTGCCATTTTCAGACTTAAAGATGGTAAAATGGTTAACGGTATCGATGATGCTACACAAAACGCTTTTGTTAGATACACAACAGCACGTAAAGAGGGCATTATTGATAACACCGGTTCTACTAACTACTTAGCAGAAGGTAAAGTTGGTATTACAACATGCCACGCATGGTCCACCAAGAAAACAGGTGACCTTAAAAACGCTAACTGGGATGATATAGGTTTCTACTATACACCAAGACTTACAGCCGATTCTCCGTACGGTACCGTTGGTATGCTTCGCGGCTGGGGTATTTGTAAAGGTGCTAAAGAACCTGTTGCTTCTGGTATATTCCTTCGTTACTACCTCGATGTAAACAACTATGATGTTGACAATTCATTCATATCTTCTGAAGCAGAAAACTTCTTCTTCGCTGTTACATCTATCGACTACAGCAACTGGAATCCTTATTACACATATTGTGCATATAATGAGGAAGCCGCCGGTCTTGATTATTCTGACATTTGGAACGCAGGTTTAGGTGCTGATCCTACACAGGTTCCTTCTAAGATGACATCTATTAGAGATATGGTAGCAAAGGGTGCTAAAAACTTCAATGCTTATATTGATAAAAACGTTAACAGTAACTAACTTTAGTTAATAACAACAACCGCCACCGTATGTTAAGGCATAACGGCGGCGGTTGTATTTTTTCAAAATTACACAAAACACAGGCAGTATCTAAAAAATACTGCCTGTGTTTTGCTGTAACATAAGTTTACTCTTTGTTTTTATCTATAATTGCTATTGACAAGTCGGATAATTGGATATCGTCTACGGGGCCGGGTGCACCGGACATAAGTTCGGCTGACGTTGCAACTTTGGGGAATGCGATAACATCACGCAAAGAGTCGCTGCCTGTCATTATCATACAAAGTCGGTCAAGACCTATACCCATACCGCCGTGCGGTGGTGCACCGTAACGGAACGCACCTGTTAAAAATCCAAATTTTTGCTCTGCCTCTTCATCACTAAGACCTAATGCTCTAAACATTTGTGCTTGAAGTTCGGGGTCGGTAATACGTATAGAGCCACTTGAAAGTTCAACACCATTGAGAACTAAATCGTAAGCATTGGCATACACTTTTTCGGGTGCTGTTTCAAGGTACTGAATACATTCGTCAAGAGGTGCGGTAAATGGGTGGTGCATTGCGTCCCAATTATTTGTTTCTTCGTTATATTCAAAGAATGGGAATTCGGTAATCCAAAGGAAATTGTACTGATTTTCGGGTATAATATCAAGGCGTTTTGCAACGGTTAGGCGTAACGCACCTAAAACTGACAATGTGAGCGATTTTTTATCTGCAACAATAAAAACTACGTCGCCTTTTTCGGCGCCTGTACGCTCTAAAATAGCGGACATTTCATCGTCGGTCATAAATTTAGCAAATGAACATGTAGGTGTATCTTCAACCCAACGTATAAATGCAAGACCTTTAGCACCTATGCCTTTTGCATCTTCGGTGAGTTTGTCAATCTCTTTACGGGTATAAACACCAACTGCATTTTTTGCGGTGATAGCACGTACAGTACCGCCGTTTTTAACTGTGTCGGCAAAAACACCGAAACCGCAATTTTCTACAATGTCGGATATATCTTTAATTTTCATATCAAAGCGGGTGTCGGGCTTGTCGGAGCCGTAATCGTTCATAGCATCGTCATAACGCATACGGGGTAATGGTGTTGTAACCTGTACACCGAGAACATCATTAAACAAGCGTTTTACATAGCCTTCGGCTACGGCGAAAACATCATCACGTTCAACAAACGACATTTCAAGGTCGATTTGTGTAAATTCGGGTTGACGGTCGGCACGTAAATCTTCATCACGATAACAACGTGCAAGTTGCATATAGCGGTCAAATCCCGAAAGCATAAGCAACTGTTTATACATTTGTGGTGACTGCGGCAACGCAAAAAAACTGCCCTTGTGTATACGTGACGGTACAAGATAGTCACGTGCACCTTCAGGTGTTGATTTAATTAGGGTAGGGGTTTCAAGTTCAATAAAACCGTTTTCGTCAAAATAGTCACGTGTTACCTTTGCTATTTTGTGACGCATTAATATATTCTTCTGTAAATCGGCACGTCGCAAATCAAGGTAACGGTATTTAAGGCGTAAATCCTCTTTAGCATTGCTGTTTTCAACAATCTCAAACGGGGGAGTTTTAGACTCGCCTAAAATTTTGAGTTCGTTAACTTCAATTTCAATTTCACCTGTTGCAATTTCGGTATTGATTGAAGAACGCATACGCACTACACCTTTTGCCATAACAACAAATTCGCTGCGTAAAGCAAAGGCTTTTTCAAAAATTTTACGGTCGGTGTTGTCGTCAAACGCCAACTGCACAATGCCTGTGCGGTCACGCAAGTCAACGAATATAAGTGCACCTAAATCACGTTGGCGTTGCACCCATCCACAAACAACAACTTCTTTTTCAATTTCATTTTTGGTGAGCGTACCGCAATAATGTGTACGCTTCATACCGTTCATTCGGTCAAGTTTCATATAAATTACCTTCTGATTATAATATAGAGTCTTCAAGCGAATTCAGAGCAGAATTAAGTTTAATTTTCATAAATTCTTCGCTGAAATTGTCAAGATTAATCTCAACGGTTTCGCCGTTTTTCATATTTTTTAAATTACATTTATTTTCGATAAGTTCGTTATCGCCTAAAACAGTACTGTAGGCTGAAGATATTTTATCGGCATATTTCATTTGGGCTTTTAAACCTCTGCCGCAAACATCACATTGTGCCTCAAAACCGTCACGGCGTAGTGCCGTGCAAAGTGAAGTTGCTTTAAGTTCGGCTTTTTTACCCATAGCGGCAATAAAAATATCACATTTTTTATCATCTGGAAAATCTGCATTTTGATTTTCAAGGGCAAGCATAAGTCTTTCTACACCCATACCAAAACCAAGAGCCGCTACTTGAGGTCCGCCCATTTGCTTAACAAGACCGTCATATCTACCGCCACCGCATACTGTTGACTGTGCACCGATATCGCCCGATACAAATTCAAACACGGTTTTGGTGTAGTAATCAAGTCCGCGTACAATTTGCGGATTAACTGTATATTTAATATTTGCAGCATCAAGATGAGCCTTAACTCCGTCAAAATGGTCTTGACATTCTTCACACAAAAAGTCAATAACTTTAGGTGCATTTTTTGCTAAATCAGAACATATAGGTGATTTGCAGTCAAGAATACGCATTGGATTGCGTGAAAGCCTGTCGCGGCAAGTTTCACAAAGTTGGTCAATATGTTCGGTGAAATAATCTTTTAAAGCGTTTTGATAGTTTTTGCGACATTCGGGGCAACCAATTGAATTTATTTCAAGTGAAATGTTTTTAAGCCCAACTGTTTCAAGTAACTGAAGTGCAAGAGATATAACCTCGGCATCGGCAGCTGGGGATGAAGCACCGAAACATTCAACACCAAATTGGTGAAACTCACGAAGTCTGCCCGCCTGAGGTTTTTCGTAACGGTAGCAACCGCCAATATAACAAACTTTTGCAGGTAGGGCACCGTTTACTATGCCGTGCTCAATAACACTGCGTACAACACCTGCGGTAAGTTCGGGTCGTAGGGTGATTGAACGACCGCCCTTATCATCAAAAGTATACATTTCTTTTTGAACAACGTCGGTAGTGTCACCAACGCTGCGTTTAAATACTTCGGTATGCTCAAAAACGGGTACACGTATTTCACGGAAGCCGTAAAGCGATGCCGTTTCTAACATTTTACTTTCTACATACTGATATTTATATATATCGGTAGGTAATATATCATTTGTGCCCTTTATGGCACGGTTAATTTCTGCCATTTAAAATAAACATCCTGACTTTAAGAATTTTTAAGAATTTCACGCCAATCAAGGTCGCCACGTTCAAGCCCGTGAATCAATATTTCAGCGGTAGCAATATTTGTTGCAACAGGAATATTGTGTACATCACAAAGACGCAAAAGTGCCTGTTCATCGGGTTCGTTCGGTTTGGGATTAAGCGGATCACGGAAAAGAAGAAGAAGGTCAATTTCATCACAGCCTATGCGAGAAGCAATTTGTTGTGCTCCGCCCTGTGAACCTGCCAAAAAACGTGTAATTTCAAGACCGGTAGTTTCGGCTACTGCCTTACCGGTAGTAGCGGTAGAAACAAGGTTATGTCGGCTTAAAATTCCGCAATAGGCAATACAAAACTGTACCATAAGTTCTTTTTTTGCATCGTGTGCTATTAAAGCAATTGTCATAATATTTGCCCCCTTGTAATTAATTACTGAATTTTTGTTATTTTAGGCAGTCTTACCTCATTACCTAAAAGCCTTTGTGCTACGCGGTAAAATGCCTTAAATGCTTTTGTTTTCGGTTTTATTTGATGAGTTACACTAAGTATTGCAAGTTCGGTGGATTGAGGTATTATGCCCAATAGACCAAAACCCGACATATCTATTATATCATCAATATTACCGTATATTTTTTTGTTTATATATTCGGCGGAAAATTTATTGATAATAAGCTTTGGCGGCAATAGTGTATCTTGAATATTTAGGCAAACCTGAGCCGCATCTCTAACCGATACAGGATCGGGGTTGCAAACTGCCAAGAACTGAACATTATTACCGATTGCCGAATATAGTGAAAAATCAAGCCCTGCCGGAAAATCAAATATAACAACATCGTATGCTATTTTTAGTTTTTCGGCTAAACGCGATAATGCATCGGGATTAATTTTGTTTAACTGTGCAGGTGCAGGTATAACGCTTATAAAAGAATTTTCAGGTAGAGTGTAAACCGCATTTGAAATGGGTGTACCGTTTAAAATATCGGCAAGGTCATATATAACGCTGCCGTCAACACCTAAAAGCAGGTCAAGACAACGTAGACCTTCATCCATATCAACAAGCAAAACTTTTTTTTGCATTTTTGCAAAAGCAAACGCCAAACCGCAAGTAACGGTAGATTTACCCGTACCGCCTTTGCCCGACGTTGTGGCAACGGTAATACCCAATTTATAAGCACCTGCCTTTTTATACTTTTTCAAAATATTTTATCATAAAAGATTTTTTATGTCAATTAATAAAAGCGTCAAATTAATCTAATACCGTAAAAGGTAGTATATTTTCGCTTGATGTTTCGGAAGAAAAGAAGTATGCATCTAATATTTTGCGTACTAAACTACCTGCCGAGTAACCTGAAGAACCGTGTTCAAGCACAACAGATATTGCAATTTCAGGTTCATCAAATGGGGCAAAGAGTATATAGGTTGAGTGATCGGCACCACCTTCAACCTGTGAAGTACCTGTTTTACCGCCTAATTTTATGGGATAATCACCAAGTGCGGCATGACCTGTACCGTCAACAGTAACCGAAAGCATACCTTCTTTTACGTATTTAAGGGTTGTGTCTTTTAAACTTATTGTGTTAAGAACCTGTGGTTCGCAATTATCGTAAATTTCGGTTAAATCGTAAGAAACAATTTTATCAATAAGTGTTGCCTTATAATGTGTACCGCCATTGGCAAAGGTTGCAACATAATTGCAAAGTTGTAACGGGGTAAAAGCGTTCATTTGCCCGATTGCAATCTGCAATGTGTCACCGCCAAAGCCGTTGGACTTAGGTTCAACCAAAATGCCCGAACTGTCATCAACCTCAACACCCGTTTTAACACCTAAACCGAACTGTTTAAAATAATCGGTAAGTGTTACGGCACCAACACGTCTGCCTAATTCAAAGAAGAAGTAGTTACAACTTTTTGAAAGTGCGGCTGTTAGTCCCATATCTTTATGGTAATGCATACAATGGGGTTGATAGTCTTCAAAATAATCGTATTTTTGCTTACAGAAAATGGTTTCACTGATATTGTAAAGGTTATTTTCAAGAGCCGCCGCCGCAACAATCGGTTTTATGGTAGAACCGATAGGGTATACACCCTGAAAAGCACGGTTTGTAAGTGGATTTGACGGGTCGGCAAGTAGTTGATCGTAATTTTTAGACATTGTTGCCGAATCGTAAGTCGGGTAGTTGGCAGCAGTAATAATGCCACCGTTTTTAATATCAATTACAACAGCGGTGCCTGCAGTAACGGTTCCGCCTGTGCTTTGTAAATTTCTTACCGTTTCGGACAATGCATCTTGCACCGTGCGTTGCATTTTTGAATCAAGGGTTAGCATAATTGTTTTGCCTGCAATGGGTGACTTGGTAATTTCACTACTTACAATATTACCTTCGGAGTCGAGGTAATAGGTGATTTCACCGTCGGTTCCGCGTAGGTAATTTTCGGCGTAATATTCTATACCGCTTTTACCAACTTTATCGTTATACGAATAACCGCGTGATTTGTAGTTTTCACCGCTGTTCCAGTCTTCTTCGTAAATTGGACCTACGGTTCCTATAAGGTTTACCGCAAGTGATGTATCGGGGTAATATCTAAAAGGTACAATTTCTATAGAAACACCCTGTAGCATAAAATTAGATTCCGAAATTTTACGCATAATTTCGGTGGGTATATCTTCGGCGAATGTAAACGGATACGAAATTGAAAAATCAGCGATTTCCATACTGTAACGCACGCCCATAATTTTGCGTTGATCATTGGTATTGTAATTTTCAAGTTCGTAACGTTCAATTAAACGCTCAAAACAGTTTTCAGCCGTTGCGTAATCGGCAACGTCTAAAGTTTTGATGAGTTTTGCGGTTGATTCATCTGCCTTAAAATTATACGGTTCGGTATATTCAATAGGCAATTTGTCGGTGTGTTCAACCTTATTTTCATCAAGCAGATTAGTTAGTGTTAAAATAATATCGTTAAGGTTGTCTGCAACATATGCTTTATTAAAAACGATGTTGTAGCCGTCACGGTTAACGGCAATTTCTCTGCCGTAGCAGTCAAGTATTTCACCGCGAGGTGCTTTCAGTACCGATGTTCTCACCGTTGTACTGCCATGTGCGACTGATGAATATTTAGATGAGTTAATTACCTGAATTGAGTAAATTCTTGCGGTATATATAATTAAAACTATTATAAGAATAACCGACAGCACACTAAGAGAAATTTGGTGCTTTTTTTTGAAAGGCACGAATATCACCTCGATATAGTAAAATGTTAACAGTAAAATTTACCGTGTAGAAATTTTTCAAAATAATAAAACGGAATTATAAATAATGCTGTATATAATGTAGATGTAAATGCGAATTGTATGAGATATATAAGATTATCCGAAAAAGAAAGCGAAAAAGCCATACAAACAAGCCAACGCAATAAATAATATACAAATCCGCAAATAAGACACAAAGTTATTGCCGAAAAAATGTTGTTATTAAATAAATGACGTATAATGAGCGATACCGCCAAGCCTAAAACAAGAAATAAAACGGCGTTAAAAGCAGGGGGTGTGTTTGCTGCGGCGTCAATAAAAATTCCGACAACAAGGCCTGATATTGCCGCAGTAAGTTCAGACGAAAAAATTGCCACAGCAACTAAAAGTGCCAAAGGCAACATTGGGTTTGCGTTGCGAATTTTTAAATTTATTATATTGCTGTACTGCACGGGTATATATAATTAAAACTATTATAAGAATAACCGACAGCACACTAAGAGAAATTTGGTGCTTTTTTTTGAAAGGCACGAATATCACCTCGATATAGTAAAATGTTAACAGTAAAATTTACCGTGTAGAAATTTTTCAAAATAATAAAACGGAATTATAAATAATGCTGTATATAATGTAGATGTAAATGCGAATTGTATGAGATATATAAGATTATCCGAAAAAGAAAGCGAAAAAGCCATACAAACAAGCCAACGCAATAAATAATATACAAATCCGCAAATAAGACACAAAGTTATTGCCGAAAAAATGTTGTTATTAAATAAATGACGTATAATGAGCGATACCGCCAAGCCTAAAACAAGAAATAAAACGGCGTTAAAAGCAGGGGGTGTGTTTGCTGCGGCGTCAATAAAAATTCCGACAACAAGGCCTGATATTGCCGCAGTAAGTTCAGACGAAAAAATTGCCACAGCAACTAAAAGTGCCAAAGGCAACATTGGGTTTGCGTTGCGAATTTTTAAATTTATTATATTGCTGTACTGCACGGTAATAAGTGCAAAAAACAGTAATGCGTTAACGGTACGCAACAGATAAATTCTTTTTATGTTAATCATTAGCGGTGCCTCCGTTATTAACGGATATTCCACCCTGACCTTCAAACGAGGTTATAATCATAACAGAACGCAGTTGTTCAATATCGGCAAACGGTTTAATTTCGGCATAGATAGATGTGTTGTATTCATCAGCACCTATATTTTCGACTGTGCCAACAAGCAAACCTTCGGGGAATATGCCTTCACCCGATGTAACAACATAGTCACCAACGGCAACGGTACACGAACGTGACAAATTTGCAAAACGGCAAAAACCTTTTTGTGCCATTGAAAGTGAACCTGTTACAATGCCTGAATCGTTAGTTCGGTTATCGAGTGCACCGAGTGTAATTTCAGGGCTTAATATTGTTGTAACTTTACAGGTTGTAAGACCAATTTCAGTAACGTAACCTACAACACCGCTATCGGTGATTACAGGGTCATAAAGCGAAATATCGGCATTAGAACCTTTGTTAACAACAAAACTGCCGTACGGATCATCATTATCACGTGATATTATATTAACATCTGTGAACTTGTAATCGGAATGTTTTTCTTTTATTTCAAGATATTCTTTGTAAAATTCATTTTGTGCCGCTATTTCGTCATAATCGGCAATCTTGTTTTGCAATTCGGCAATTTGAGATTTCAAATCGTTGTTTTCAAGACTTAGTTTGTTGCTGTTGTTGTAATTATCAAAAAAATCGTTCACAACCGCTTCTACTGTGCTAATAACCTTGCGTACAGGTGCAGTAACCGTTGAAACAAGATCAGTTTGGGGTGACATTCTTTTGCAAATTAATGTAAAAGAAACCGTAACGATTATAACAGCCAAAACAATTGAAACTATTACTCTGAATTGTCTGCTACGAAGAAAAAAACGCATTTTTTTGCTCCTTCAAGTTAAAAAATCAAATAATTTATGTATTTTGATTATATTATTATCTAAAACGTTTACCTCTGCGGAAAATATAATTTTGGAAGCTGTTGTCAGACTCAAGGCGTTTTGCGGTGCCCAATACAACACAGTCAAGCGGATTTTGTGCAACGGTTACGGGCATACCTGTTTCTTCGGCAATAAGTTCTGCAAGACCGCGTAACAATGCTGTGCCGCCTGTTAGTGTTATGCCGCTGTCAATAATATCGGCAGAAAGTTCAGGCGGAGTTTTTTCAAGGGTAGAGCGAATAGCATCAATAATTTGAAACACCGTATCAAGAATAGCGTTTCGTATTTCAGCCGATGTTACTGTGGCGTTTTTTGGCAAACCGTCTACCACGTTTCTGCCCTTGATTTCTATAGAGGTTTCATTTTCGTAGGGCTTAGCAGAGCCGATATCTATTTTAATTTGTTCAGCGGTGCGTTCGCCTATAAGCAGATTGTGTTTTTTACGCATATAATTTATAATCGCTTCATCTAAATTGTCGCCTGCAATTCTAAGTGATTGTGATGTAACAATATCACCAAGCGAAATAACCGCAATTTCACTTGTACCGCCGCCTATGTCAACAATCATATTACCTGTGGCTTCGGCTACGGGCAAACCGGCACCTACGGCGGCTGCCATTGGCTCTTCAATTAGGTCAACATCATAAGCACCTGCTTGTTTAGCGGCATCGTAAACGGCACGGCTTTCAACTTCGGTTACACCTGTAGGTACGCAAATAACCATACGTATTCTTGAAAAGAATGAACCTTTAAGTGCAACGCTTACAAATCTTTTAAGCATAGCCGCAGTAACGTCAAAGTCGGCAATAACGCCGTCTTTAAGTGGGCGTACGGCAACTATTGAACCGGGTGTTCTGCCAATCATTTCTTTGGCTTCACGGCCTACGGCACGAACTGCATCGTTGCTAACGTCATAAGCCACAACCGACGGTTCACGCATTATTATACCTTTGCCTTTAACACATACAAGTGTGTTTGCGGTACCTAAATCTACTCCTATATCACGTGTAAACATATATAAATAAACTCCTTAATTTTGATTAATATTTGCTTTGTGCGGCACTATAAGATGTAATCCCGACGGAATATTTGTAAGTGTAATACTGTTTTTGCCTTCGGAGAATTCACCGTCAAGTGTCCACGGAATATTTTCACCGCCTGTTACGGTTATTTCACTCGTGTGGAAAAATTCAATTCCGTCACGCGATAAATCTTTTCGTAAAATGCCATCTACTATTGATTGAAACTGTAAAATAGTAGTTGGATTTTTAATAAGCAAAACTTCAAATTTACCGTCATTCAACTTTACTACAGTATCGCTGAATTTTACAATACCGCCTACCGACATTGAATTTGATATTGCACCGAATAAAAAGTCATCTTCAATTTCTCGGTCATCACAGGTGAATTTTAAATGTAAAGGCTTTATGTTACTTAAACTTTTAATTGCACCGAAAAAGTATGCCGCTTGACCTAAAACGTTTTTGATTTCTTGCGGGGTAGAGTATGAGGCATCGGTAAAAGCACCGAATGAAGCAGTATATGAAAAATATTTATCATCAAATTTACCGATATCAAGGTCGATTTCATCACCTGTTATAATATCGCTTGCGGCAATTGATGTATTGCGTGATATTTTAAGTCCCGAAGACCACTCATTTAGTGTGCCTGACGGTATATAGCCTAAAGTAAATTTTTCACCGCTCCTCATAATACCGGTTATTACTTCGTTTAAAGTACCGTCACCGCCGCAAACAACAATGCGGTCGTATTCACCGTTTTTTAATGATTGTGCCTTAAGTGTAGCATCACCGCGGCGTTTGGTTGGGTATACCGTAACTTCAAAGTCAGCATCGGAAAATATTTGTATTATTTTTAAAATATCGTTTTTAATTTTGGCTTTACCTGATTGTGGATTTGCTATTATAAGAAGTTTTTTGCTGTTCATATATATAACCTCCGATGTAATATATATTAACGGTAATTTATAGGTAATGTTGCGGTTGCATTTAGCGTAGCATCGGTTATGTTACCATTAAGGTATTCATAATAACCCTGTACACCTACCATAGCGGCATTGTCACCGCAATATTTCAGTGGAGGATAATAAAGGTTTATACCACGCTTTTCACATTCATCTTTCATTCTGGAACGTAGTTCCGAATTTGCCGAAACACCGCCTGCTATAACCAAAGTGTTAAGGTTACTGTTTTTTACGGCGGCGAGTGTTTTTTCAATAAGAATATCGCAAACTTTTTGACGTATTGTAGCCGCAAGAACGGGTGTGTCTATTTCTTCACCTTTTTGGGTTTTGTTATGAACTAAATTAATAACTGCCGTTTTTAAACCCGAAAAACTGAAATCATAAGCGTTTTCGGTATGTGGGGTAGGCAACGGATATTTTTTTGTATCTGCTTTAGTTGCAATTTTATCAAGGTTTACACCGCCGGGATACGAAAGACCTAACGCACGTGCGGTTTTATCAAAACATTCGCCTGCGGCATCATCGGTAGTTCTGCCAATCGGTGTAAATTTAGTATAATCTGAAACTTCGGTTATTATTGTATTACCGCCCGAAACCGTAAGACACATAAAAGGCGGTTTTAAATCGGGTGCTTCAATATAATTAGCCGCAATATGAGAACGCAGGTGATGAACGGGGATAAGAGGTACACCTAAAGAATAGGCTAAACCTTTTGCAAAATTAACACCTACAAGCAATGCACCTATAAGTCCGGGGGCAAAAGTAACCGCTACGGCATCAATATCGTTATAGGTAATGCCTGCTTCTGTTAAAGCGGCGTTACAAACTTGGCTTATTGCCTCGGTATGTCGGCGTGAAGCAATTTCAGGCACAACGCCACCGTAAATTTTATGTTCCGCTATTTGCGTTGAAACAACATTTGAAAGTATTTTGCGTTCGTCGGTAATTGCTACAGAAGTTTCATCGCAAGACGATTCTATCGCTAAAATTATCATTAAATCACCATATTAAACAAAATTTTTTGTCATAATAATTGCATCTTCTTTAGGATTAGTGTAAAAGTTTTTTCTAACCCCTACGGGTAAAAATCCTAACTTTTGGTACAAAGAATAAGCAACCTTATTTGAGTTACGTACCTCAAGAGACATAAACTCAAGCAAATTTTCGGAATCTTTTATTGCATATTGAAGTAATTGCCTGCCAATACCTCTGTTTTGAAATTGCGGCAATACGGCTACATTTGTTACGTAACCTTCACCTGCAATTCGTGAAAGTCCCATATAACCCACAACCGTGTCGTTTATGGTAGCAGAATAAAACGAAGTACCTGCCGCCATAGAGTCGGTTATTGCATTTTTGCTCCACGGTTCAGAAAAACACGCTTTTTCAATATCGGCAATAGCCGAAATATCGTTGAAAGTGCTTTTTCTAATTTGGGGCAAAGCAAAAAAGTTTTTACTTAAAAGTTTATCTATAGCCGCAAAAATATCATCACGGCAAATACGATAGGTAGCAATATCGCAACCGAACGGATCGGAAATGCCGTTACCCAAAACAGTGATGCGGTTGTTTTCAACACTGAATAATGATGTTAAAAGTTGCATATGTGAGTCGGACATACAGATTATTTTGTCGGCATTTTCAATATCGTCGGCGGTTATGTTTTTTGAAATATGACCGCTTACATCAATATTTTTTTCTGCCATAACCGCAATCGAATTAGGATTTGCAGGTTCACCGCACGAAAATCCGCGGCTTATAATCGAAAGACCGTCAATATTTTTTGATTTTAAATAATACTCCGCCATAGGACTACGGCAGGTATTACCTGTGCATACAAAAATTATATTCATCATTCTTTAGCCTCAAGCCAATTTTTGCCGCTATGTGCATCAACCTTGAGTTCAACCGCAAGTTTGGCGGCATTTGACATTTCTTCTTCTAAAATTTTGCAAACTGCAACCTTGTCTTTTTCTTCACACTCTACTATAAGTTCATCGTGCACCTGCAATATAAGTTGAGCGGTTGGTATTTCTTTTTCAAGACGTTCGCTTACCTTTATCATTGCAATTTTTATAATATCAGCCGCTGTGCCTTGTATTGGGGCATTACGGGCAACACGTTCACCGAAAGCACGTAACATACCGTTAGAAGCCGAAAGTTCGGGTAAATAACGTCGTCTGCCGAAAATTGTAGAAACGTAGCCATCTTCTTTTGCTTTTTGTATGGTGCTATCCATATAAGCGGCAATATCTTTATATGTGCTTAAATAATTTTTAATATATGTGTCGGCTTCTTTACGGCTAACACCGATATCTTTTGCAAGCGAAAAGGCACCTATGCCGTAAACTATACCGAAATTAACCGCTTTTGCACGGCTACGCATAATCGGTAAAACCATATCAATGGGTATATTAAATACCTGTGAAGCGGTAGAAGTATGAATATCGGTACCGCTTTTAAATGCATCTATCATAACGGTGTCATTTGCCATTGATGCCAAAACCCTAAGTTCAATTTGCGAATAGTCGGCATCGCAAAGTGTATATCCGTCACGTGCGGTGAAAAATTTACGAAGAATTTTGCCTTCTTCGGTGCGAACGGGTATGTTTTGTAAATTAGGTTCAAGAGAACTTATTCTGCCTGTTCTGGTTTCGGTTTGATTAAAGGTAGAATGAATTCTGCCGTCTTGACCGCGTGCGGCAAGCAGACCGTCGCAGTATGTGGATTTTAATTTTGCCAACTGCCTGTATTTAAGTATTGAATCTACTATCGGATAATCGTATCTAAGTTCTTCAAGCACCTCGGCACTTGTACTAAAGCCGCTTTTTGTTTTCTTTTTAGGCGGCAAGCCTAATTTTTCAAATAAAATATGACCTAACTGTTTAGGAGAGTTTAAATTAAACTCTTCGTTTGCCATAGCATATATTTCGTTAGATAATTCATCGATTCGTGATTGTAACTCAACCGAATAAGTCTCTAATCCTTCAAAATCTGCTAAAAAACCAACGTTTTCCATATTGGCAAGCACACGTGCTAAAGGTAATTCAATATTGTAAAGCAGATCTAACTGACCGCTTTCTTTAAGTGTGTTTTCAAGATTATTACAACATAAAGTAAATTTAACTGCCGAGAGCAAAAATTCATCATCACAGTCGGTAATTTCAGCATCGGTTCCGTATTCAGATAAAAGACGTATAAGTGAATAATCCGAAGCAGACGGATTGCACAAATACGCTGCAAGCATAGCATCAAAACCAATGTTGACAGTATCCGAATATTTTTTATAAAGATTTTTATAATCAAAAACACGTTTTTTTACAGATGTATTTTTTAAAATAGAAATTAAATCTTGCTCGGTAAGGTTGCAAACAGTATTGCAACTCACAGCGGCAAAGCACTCACCGTCAATGTAAATGTCGGCACAGTCGTTTATATTAGAGATATCACCAACTTTATAAGATACCGTGTTTTTAGAATTTTCAACATATACATCAGCACTTGATGGGGTAATGTTCATTTTTTCCATAAGTTTGAAAAATTCAAGTTTTGTCATCAAGGAGGATAATTTTTGTTTATCACCGTCGGTTATTTTATAATCGTTAAAATTGGTATTTATAGGTGCATTACGGCTAATGGTTCCAAGAGTACGGCTTAGGTACGCATTATCTTTGCCGTTTGCAAGTTTAAGTTTTACACCGTCTTTAATTTCAAGTTCATCAAGATGCGAATAAATATAGTCAATATTGTGGTATTTTTCAATAAGTGAAGTTCCCGTTTTTTGACCTATACCTGCAACACCGGGTATGTTATCCGAAGAATCGCCCATAAGTGCTTTAAGTTCAATCATTTCAGGCGGTGTAAGTGAGTAATCTTCATAAAGTTTTTCAACCGTGTAATCGGTAATTTCAGGGTGACCTGCTTTAGTTACAGTAAGCAATACACGTGTGCTTTCTGAAACGAGTTGCAATGAATCACGGTCTCCCGTGGCAATAACACAGGTGTTTCCGCTTTTATTTGCACTCTCAGACAGAGTGCCTAAAATATCATCGGCTTCGTAACCCTCACATTCAACATAAGTGTAACCTGCAAAAGTCAACCAATCTTTAAGAATAGGGAACTGACCGCGTAATTCTTCAGGCATAAGACGTCTGCCTGCTTTGTAGTCAGCATACATTTTATGTCTGAAAGTAGGTGCTTTAAGGTCAAATGCAACTGCAACGCAATCGGGATTTTCTTTTTCAATCAGTTTGTTTAAAATGTTTATAAAACCGTAAACGGCATTTGTATAAACACCTTCTTTGGTTGAAAGCAGTTTTATACCGTAAAAAGCACGGTTGAGGATGCTGTTTCCGTCAATAGCGAGCAGTTTCAAAGCAACAGTTCTCCTTTTACAA
>CAZUYL010000026.1:0-15903 GCA_964624945.1 uncultured Ruminococcus sp.
AGATATTATTATAGGATTTTCGCTCATTTTTGTGCCATTTCAAGCCAATCGGCGTTTTTGATTAAAAGGTCAATAATTTTAATATCATCGGAACTTTTAATTTGTTCAACTGTCCAAAGTGCTTTTCGAGCAATGTTATACGCACCGTTTGCATCTGCATTTTGCGGTAGATTCTTACAAGCATTACGACTGTCGAAAAATTCACCGTTTTTATCTTTTACAGGCGAAATCAAATAATCAATATCTGTACCGGTTATGCTGTTACGCATTTGCAGTAGATAGGAAAATAATTGTAAAAATTTCTTAAAAAAATCTTTACTATTTTGAGCAAGAACATCAGTTTTAAGATCAGATGAATAAAAATCAATATTAAATTTATCAAATAATTTTTTAAATTCATCGGTTAAAACAATTGTTTTGCTTTCCCAAATATTATTTTCAATATTACGAAAATTAATTATTCTTTCACCGTTTGAGCAAACAGTCCATTTTTTTACATAAGATACAGAACATCTTTCAAATTTAGAATAATCAATATCAAACTCAAATAAATTTTCGTTTGCGTTATATCTTATGACATCAATTTTTTCAATAAAGTTTTTACTTGCATCAATACTAACATATTTTGTGTTTAACAAATTTACAAATCCTGTTTGCGGATCAATTTTACTTGTAAGCCATGCAGGAACATAGAGTATTATACCGTTTTGTTTTGATTTATTTACGCTGCTTACTTCGTTTGTTAACTGATAAGCATTTAATAATCCGCCTTTTTCATTAGGCTTTTTATTTTTATCAACAAGGTAATTTAATTTTGCAATAAGCATATTTTCAAATTTTTGATATACCTGTTTTTCAACCTTAAATCTTCCCTTTTTAAATCCGAAATTCAAATCTTCCATTGCAATTAAGGCATCATATTTGATTGCTAATTTGCAAATTTCGTGTATGACCTGACTTAAATATCCTTGCTTGAGTTCTTTAATATTTTCAATTGTACCCCAACTTTTTCTTGCGTTATCGCGTTGTTTTTCTTTTTCGTTAAGCAAATTATGATAATCAACCGTATATCCGTTATTTGAGATTATTTGATTTAGTGATTTTTGTTCTACAATCTCACCTTTGTCATTAATAACACAAATATACAACAAATTACGTTCGCCACGGTCAATACCGATTATGTAATTGCTATCAGAATTTTTTATTGCAAGTTTTACATCATCGTTTATATTTTTTTGACCTTGCGATTTGAAATTCAAAGTAATGGGTAAATGAAGCAAAAACTGTCTTTTTGTGAATCGTTTATCCTTAATGATATCGTATTCAAAAACACTTTCGGATTTTTCATTCAACACATTTTTGTTTTTAATGGGTTGATTTGCAGGGTGAACAATTTTTTCTTTATCGTTTATACTCTCTTCGCGATAAAACATTTCTGCACCGCCATTAAGTTGATAAACAACATTATTGATGTTTTGCTCATCAAAAAGCATTTTAAAATATAATGTATGCAAATTGGGTATGCCATGGCTATGTTTTGAAAAATCTTTATTATAGATTTTGAATAGATACAGTTGACCTGAGTCAACTAAATTATTTATATAATCGCAACTGATTTTTCTGTAATTTATTTTATAACCTTGTTGTTTTACCTCATTATAAAATTCACTTATATCATTATATTCATTTGTGGGTTTAAATTTAAAATTAAATTGTGACCAATCCTTATGCTTGGTTATGGAATCTTTGAAGAAATCAATAATTGTATGACAATCATCTAAATTGAAATTGGCACCTTTTTTGAAAGTTTCATTTTTTCTTATTTCTTTAACTGATTCACTTGGAGCAAAATATTCAATATTGGATGCGGCAAAAAACACTTTCGGCAACATTTTGTTAGGTCCTGGCAATAATTTGTAATCAATTTTTTCGTAGCAATTTTCACCGTCAGAATAAGGTGTTTCTAAAAAGATTTTACTGTTGCCCTTATCCATTATGGCAAGATAAAAACAATCATCTTTTTTAAGCAATACCGTTCTGTAATCACGTTCCTTATTTGTGTCCCAACCGCCTAATAATTGCGGATTTTCAAAATTCAACTTAATCTTGTTTTTAGAATAAGGTTTTTGTGTTACGTAATTTCTTACCTTGTCATAAATATGGTCAAATTCTTGTAAATATTCTAAATTCGGCAAAAACAATCCGTAAAACATATCGTCTTTATTTTCTTCTTTTCCTGTACCAAGTAAACCGCAAAGCATCTGCTCTAATTCTTTTATGGAATCAAGCAAAATTTTGATTTTTTCAATGGCAACATCATTTTTACAAAGTTTTTTGTAATTGTTTTTACTATAATCGGTTGTAAGCAAATCTTTTGAAGATAAATAAAGTTGAGTTATACTGTCAATTTTTTCAAAAACATATTTTTTATAAAAATTTTCTATTGAAACAAATTCATTTTCATCAACACTTAGGGCAGCAAGTCTGTTTAATTCATTTACAGAAAAACTTTTTATACTTTTATATTCTTTATTGAGATTATCAAAATATTTTTCTTCATCTTGTTTTGGTTTTTTAATATTAATCTTTTTACGCTCTTCTGACCAAGATTCAAATATCAAATTCCAGTTTTTATAAACATAATTAGATAAACGAGATATTGCATCTGCCTTAATATAAATCCCGTCTAAATTATAATTTGTAAAATCGTTAAAAATAGCTTTAGTATTAGATAACACACCTTGTATAGTTTGTGTGTAGTAGGAATTAATTGCATTAATAACTTCGTTATCACTATTAAACTTTTCGGGAATATATGAAACCATATTTGACTTCGTAAGAATTTGCTTAAATAAGGGTTTCATAAGCGGCAATCTTAAATTTTTATCGTTTTTTGCGATTTTTTGATTATATAAATTAATATATTCGTTAATTCCCTGCATTTTAGTTTTATCACCACAAGTATATCCGCCAATTATGCCGTTATAATTATCAATACCTGACTGTGCCAAAACAAATGCAAAATAATCTACACTAAAAATATCTTCAACTCTTATATTGTAAAGGCCGTTATAATTTTGATTAAGTTGTTCAATTGTTTCGGGCATGGCTGTAATTATTTTTTTGAAATTTTTACAGTTATCTAAAAATTTTGGCAAATTATCGTTTATGCAGCGGTATGCAATAGCAGTAGATTTGGATTTATCTGTATACATATTTTCGCGATTTTTATTAAATTTTTCAAAATATGTAGTGAATTTGTCAAACATTTTAACAGCGGCAATTTTATTGTTATCGGTTAAAAATTTGGGTAGTATTTCTTCAATGATTTCTTTACCCATAATGCTTTTATAATTTTCACCCGATGTTAAATGTTTTGCGATAATCTTACGCATTTCTGCCTCGGATTTTTCTATTGTTTGTAATTCAGATTGAGTTTTATTGCCCTTATAGTATAATTTAGCATAATCGCCTATTTGCGGCAAATTTAAAAACATTGTTTGCGACAAACGCTCTTCAATGTAAAATCTATGATAATCGTCAATACATTCTTTTACTATTTTATAGGCGTTTGCACGTTTTTTATCTTGCTTAAGCAACAGTTTTGCATTGAAATTTTCTTCGGTTTTACCAATCGGAATTAAAGAAAATCTTAATGTTTTGGAAATTGAATATTTGTTAAAAAACGAATCGTATTTTTTCATATTTTTTATCTCCTTTATTTTTCTACCAACATTATAACGTATTGACTGTCCTAAAATACGGACAACAACCATAATAAAATAAAAAAATCACTCTATACACGATCTACACGGTGCATAGCCTTCGGCTTCGAGTTCTTTTAGTGTTTTTGTGGTTTCTTTTTTATTTTGCGGTTTCATATCTTTAACCGATGAACACTCAGGCAAATGAATCTTTTTGCTATTCGTATTTATAACATATGTAATCTCTTGTGTTTCGGTTGTATCACCGCTGTTTTGCGGCTTATCACCTGAGTTGCTCTCGCCTGTTTTATAATCTATATAAATTTGCGGTTGAACATTATATACATAAACATTAAAGCAAATTTCTTTACCGTTATCTTCTACAGACTTCGCTTCTAACTGAACACCGCTCGCCAATAAATTTTCATCTTTAAAAATAGGTGTAACACGGTAAATTACGTGATTTTCGGTCTCTTTTACATAATCTGCAATTAAATTTTCAAATGGCAACATACCGTCTATATTCAAATATCGGGTGCCGGTAATTAGATTGAGTTCATTAGCATTTTCACCTGTCAACTGATACCCTATTAAATGGCATCGGTTATACAAATACTTACCGTCTACGTTGTCGTATTTTACCGTATGCCAGCCCGTAGGCTTTATCATACCTATAGAACCGCGTTCTTCGGTGGGCATAGTTTCGATACCGACACACGCCATTGCTACGCCGCATCTACCCAAAGCATCAAGCGGTGAATAATGCTCGTAAGCCGTATCGGTTAAATCATTTTCGGTGAAATTCGGAACATTATCATTTATGGTTACAAAGGGTTCGTCTTTATAATCCGGAACATCGTATACAGAATTTGACGTTTTACCAGAATATTTTAAAAATATTTCGGTTTGACCTGTAATATCATTGGTAAAAGTAATGCCGCAACCCGACAAAAATACTGTTATTGCAAAACAACAAGATAAAATTGCTTTAATAAACTTATTCACGGTGAATATAACTCCTCTGCTAAACTAAATTATTATTTAAATTATATTCTCTTAAATTTTATTCTCTGCTATATAATTTTCCATTATTTCAGCCGCCGTACGCACACAATAAACGCACGGGCGTTTAGCGTAATATTGTTCGGTTCGTTTTTCTGGCGTTCCGCCGATTTCGGCATTATCTAAAATTTCACGGCAGATTATTGACCCATTGAGTATTGAAAAATCGTTACAAAGTTTTCGTGTTTGCTCATAAAGTTTAGATTTTACTTCGCCTGTTTCGGCGTTTTCATAACCGTAAAGCCAACCAAAAACCATCACCATACCGCTGCAAGCACCGCACACTTCACGCAAACGACCTACACCGCCGCCAAAGGGTGATGCCATTTTAAGTGCCTGTTTTAAATCTAAACCTATTTCATCTGCAAAAGCACCAAAAACCGATTGTGCACAGTTATAACCCTCACAAAATAAATCTACTGCCTTTTCGCTGTTCTTCATTTTAACCACATCCGTTTAAATTTAGTACTTTAATTTTATCACAGTTTTGTAATTTTTACAATAATTCTGCCCCTTTAAACGACAATTTTGTTAATTTTTTTCATTTACATTTACGCTTTAGTGTGCTAAAAAGTTAGTATCAAATTTTAAAGGAGATATTTTTATGAAAACTATTTTCAAAAAAATTGTTGCAACAGTAATGGCATTAACTATGCTTTTATGCCTTGCCGCTTGTGGCTCTAATTACACAGCAAACAATACCGAATATGTTATCGGTGTTTCGGGTCCGCTCACAGGTGCTGCTGCAGTTTACGGTAACGCAGTTAAAAATTCCGCACAAATGGCTATTGATGAAATCAATGCTGCCGGCGGTTTAAACGGTGTTAAATTTAAACTAATTGCCACCGATGATACACACGATGCTACAAAAGTTTCCGCTAACTATTCAACCATGCTTGAAGGCGGTATGCAGGTATCTCTTGGTACCGTAACATCGGCTCCCGGTCTTGAATTTTCAAAACTTTCGGTTGAAGATAACGTTTTCTTTATTACACCTTCGGCATCTGCTGATGATATTCCCGAATTTGACAACGGTTTCCAAATGTGTTTTGCCGACGGTAACCAAGGTAAAGTTGCCGCTAACTACATCAACACACTCGGTCTTACCAAAATAGGCATTTTCTATAAATCTGATGATGCTTACTCAAACGGTATTTACAAACAGTTTAAAGACAACCTCGACGGTTCTATTGAAACTATTGAAACAGTATTTACAGGCGATGCTCAAGATTTTTCATCACAAATTTCAACACTTAAAGATTGCTCATTTATATTTATGCCGATTTATTATCAACCTGCTACAATATTTATGACACAGGCAAAAGATATTATCGCTCCCGATGCAGTTTATTACGGTTGCGACGGCTTTGACGGTCTTGCAGGTCAGTTTGAAGACTTCAGCCTTATCCCACAAGAAGTATCGATGCTTTCTCACTTTGACTCAAACGCTACCGACGGTAAAGCAGCAGAATTTGTTAAAAAATACACCGATAAATTCGGTACTGAAACACTTAACCAATTCGGTGCATCTACTTACGACTGCGTATATGCAATCTACGGTGCTATGAAAACCGCTATTGATAACGGTCAAGAAATTGATGTTACAATTTCTGCATCAGACCTTTGCGATATACTCAAAGCACAATTTACAGGTGACTACACATTCAGCGGTGTTACCGGTAATGACATCAAATGGGATAAAAACGGTTATGTTGCTAAAGAAGCAGTTAAGTATACACTTAAAACCGCTAATTCCGCTGAATAACAGAATTATAAATTATTGATGTTACATTTGCCGCCGTGGATTACCGCGTCGGCAAATTGTCGTAATAAACAGTTAGGAATTTATTTATGAAATTTATCGAAACTTTAATTAACGGTCTTAGTATGGGCAGTACCTATGCCATGATAGCACTTGGTTATACAATGGTATACGGCATTGCCAAAATGTTAAACTTTGCACACGGCGACATTATAATGGTTGGCGGTTATGCAATTTTTGTTACATTATCGTTATGCGGCAACCCAATTGTTGCTTTAATAGCCGCAATAATATTTTGTTCGTTGCT
Source organism: uncultured Ruminococcus sp. (assembly GCA_964624945.1). GTDB lineage: Bacteria > Bacillota > Clostridia > Oscillospirales > Acutalibacteraceae > UBA737. Next base: position 6,836 of record CAZUYL010000026.1, read on the forward strand.
TGGTGTTATTATTGAAAAAATCGCATATAAACCTTTGCGTACCGCAACACCTATTGCCGTGCTTATTACAGCAATAGGTATAAGCAACCTTTTGCAGTCATTAGCACAAATCATATTTGGTTCTGCTCCGAAAATGGTAAACAATATTGCGAATTTTGGCACAATTAAAATAGGCACGCTTAATATACAGGTTTATATGCTTATAACCCTTGCCTGCTCATTCGTTATAATGGTATCACTCACCTTGTTTGTTAAATACACCAAAACAGGACGTGCTATGATTGCTGTATCTGAAGATAAGGCTGCGGCACAACTTATGGGTATTAACGTTAACAAAATTATAACTATAACCTTTGCTATAGGTTCTGCCCTTGCGGCATTTGCAGGCTTGTTTATGCTTATGAAATCTCCAAGTCTTACAAATACACTCGGTGCTATGCCCGGTATTAAGGCATTTACAGCGGCGGTTATCGGCGGTATAGGTTCAATACCGGGTGCAATGCTCGGCGGCTTATTAATGGGTATAGTTGAGGCTATTTCATTAACAATACCTGCAATAGCACCTTACACAGATGCCATTGAGTTTATTATTCTTATAATAATACTTTTAGTGCGTCCTACAGGTATTTTAGGTAAAGTAAGAAGGGAGAAAGTGTAATGCAAAGTTCTAATTTTAAAATAAAGAATTACATAAATTACATTGTTATTGCGGCTTTTACCCTTGTTTTTACAATATTATCTTCTGTTGGTGCATTAAAAAGTTCTGACATTTATCTGCTTGAAAAAATCGCAATCTCAATTATACTTTCGGTGTCACTTAGTATGGTTGTAGGCTTTTTGGGTGAACTTTCACTCGGTCACGCAGGTTTTATGTGTGTTGGTGCCTATATAGGCGGTAAAACATATGTTATACTTGAAAATATTGTCGGCAATTACCCTGCCTTGCTTATTTCATTAATAATAGGCGGTTTAATTGCCGCATTGTTCGGTGTAATTATAGGTTTGCCTGCTTTAAGATTACGCGGTGACTATTTGGCAATAGTTACTCTTGCTTTCGGTGAGATTGTACGTTCATTGTTTATGAACTCAAGCGAAAACACTTTCGGTGGTTCTTTAGGACTTAAAACATCACGTTTTGATAAAAATGTAATGTTTATTATCGCATTTATTTTGGTGTTAATTTGTCTTGCCGTTACTCAAAACCTTATTCGTTCTAAACACGGTCGTGCTATTACATCTATTCGTGATAATGAAATCGCCGCCCGTGCAACAGGTATCAACGTTACGAAATATAAATTGATTGTATTTACCGTTTCTTCCTTCTTTGCGGGAATTGCAGGTGTTTTGTACAGTTGTACAAACTATACTGTTCAAAGCACAAATTTCAGTTATAATTACTCTATTGAAATTCTTGTTATGGTAGTTTTGGGCGGTATGGGCAGCATTAACGGTTCTATAATAGCAGCAACACTTATAACGTTTTTAAACTACAAATTACAAACATATTTAACAGGCAATCTTGCGGTTCTTAAAAATTTGCTGTATGCATTGATTTTGATTTTGCTTATAATCTACAATAATGCACCTATTTTCAAGAATTTCCGTGATAAATACAATTTAAAGAATTTAATTGCAAAATTAAGAGCACACAACCCTGCCCTTATTAAAGATGACGAGGCAAAATGGGACCGTGTTCCAACAAAAATTAAAATGGATGAAGTGTTGTCGGTTGATTTGCAAATTCAAACAACCTATACACCAGACAAGTCCGATAAGGAGGATAAATAATGTCTAAAACAATTCTTAAAACAGAAAATCTCGGCATATCCTTCGGCGGTCTTAAAGCGGTACAAAATCTTAACCTTGAAATTAATGAAGGTCAACTCTACGGTCTTGTTGGCCCTAACGGTGCAGGTAAAACAACTGTTTTTAATATGATAACAGGTGTTTATAAACCCACTAAAGGTAAGTTTTGGCTTGACGGTGAAGATTTAACGGGCAAAAGCCAAGAAACCATTAATCACAAAGGCATTGCAAGAACCTTTCAAAATATACGTCTTTTTAACAATATGAGCGTTATACGTAATGTTATGGTAGGTCTTCACAATCAACCTGAATTCAAATGCGGAATTTTTTCAAGTGTTTTCAGATTGCCATCATACTTTAAAACCGAAAAAGCAATGCGTGAACGTGCAAAAGAAATTTTACGCATTGTAGGCCTTGAAGAAGAACGCAACACAACTTCGTGTAATTTACCGTACGGTAAACAGCGTAAACTTGAAATTGCCCGTGCACTTGCAACAAATCCTAAACTGCTTTGTTTGGATGAACCTGCGGCTGGTATGAACCCGAATGAAACAAAAGAACTTATGGAAATTGTACGCCATATACGTGACAACTATAACGTTACAATATTACTTATAGAACACGATATGAAATTTGTATCGGGCTTGTGTGATGAAATTACAGTATTGAATTTCGGTACTGTTTTGGCAAACGGCACACCTGAGGTTGCTCTTAATGACCCTGATGTTATTAAGGCGTATATAGGAGGATAACGTATTATGACACTTTTAGAAGTAAAAGATTTATCTGTTTTTTACGGTGTTATTCAAGCACTTAAAGGCATCAGTTTTGAAGTTAATGAGGGCGAAATTGTAACACTTATCGGTGCAAACGGTGCCGGCAAAACAACCACTATGCAAAGTGTTATCGGACTTATACCCTCTCGCAGCGGTTCGGTTATATACAATGGTAATGATATTACAAAAATGCCCTGTCACAAAATCGTGCGACTTGGTATGTCACAAGTACCCGAAGGCAGACACGTTTTTCAAGAATTGACCGTATATGAAAATCTTGTTATGGGTGCTTATTCAAGAAAAAACGATAGCACCGTTAAGGCGGATATTGAAAGCATTTATACACGTTTTCCACGACTTGCCGAACGCAAAAATCAAATTGCGGGTACGCTTTCGGGCGGCGAACAGCAAATGCTTGCTATGGGCAGAGCACTTATGTCTAAACCTAAATTACTTATGCTTGACGAACCTTCAATGGGTCTTTCTCCCCTGTTTGTTGACCAAGTTTTTGAAATTATTAAAGACATCAACCGTGATGGCACAACAATTCTATTGGTTGAACAAAATGCAGGTAAATCACTTGCAATTTCAGACCGTGCATACGTTTTGGAAACAGGCAGTATTGTTTTAAGCGGAACGGGTGCCGAACTTGCCGCAAGCGACGATGTTAAAAAAGCATATCTTGGTGGTTAATTTATTATTAATGAGGATAAACTTATGCTTGAAAAATTATTTAAATTAAAACAAAATAATACCGACGCAAAAACCGAAATTGTTGCCGGTATTACCACTTTTATGACAATGGCTTATATACTTGCTGTTAATCCGAGTATTTTAAGCGAAGCCGGTATGGATTCTACCGCAGTATTGTTAGCAACGGCAATATCTTCTTTTATTGCTACTGCTTGTATGGCTTTTATGGCAAATTTACCCTTTGTTTTGTCTGCAGGTATGGGACTCAACGCATACCTTGCATACACGGTTGTAATCGGTATGGGTTACTCGTGGCAAATTGCCCTGCTTGCTGTTTTTGTTGAAGGTATAATCTTTATTGTTCTTTCACTAACAAACGTCAGAGAGGCCATTTTCAACGCTATACCGCTTACATTAAAGCACGGTGTTTCTGTAGGTATTGGTTTGTTTATAGCATTTATAGGTCTGCAAAACGCAGGGCTTTCGGTTGATTCTTCAACCTTGGTTACAATTACAAACTTTACCGAAAACTTTTCTACAAGCGGTATTTGTGCCCTACTTGCCCTTGTAGGACTTATGATTACATTTGTTCTCTACATACGCAATGTAAAAGGCTCAATTTTAATTGGTATTGTTGCAACTTGGCTTTTAGGCATTGTGTGTCAATTAATAGGCATATATGTACCTTCTGCCGAAAACGGTTTTTATTCACTTATACCAACAAGTATTATATCGGTAGATTTTTCAAAACTCGGTGAAACATTCGGTCAATGCTTTAAATTTGACTTTAACAGCATTAAACCGTTTGATTTTATTGTGGTTGTTTTCTCTTTCTTATTTGTTGACTTGTTTGACACTTTAGGTACACTTATCGGTGTTGCAACAAAAGCAAATATGCTTGACGAAAACGGTCGTTTACCAAAAATCAAACAGGCTTTGCTTGCCGATGCTGTTGGTACAACCGTTGGCGGTGTAATGGGTACTTCAACCGTTACAACATTTGTTGAGTCCGCTTCGGGTGTTACCGCCGGCGGCAGAACGGGTCTTACGGCAATTATTGCAGGCATTTTGTTTTTGCTTTCAACATTGTTTGCACCATTGTTTGTTACAATCCCCTCTTTTGCAACCGCACCTGCACTTATTGTAGTTGGATTTTTAATGCTAACAACAATTAAAGAAATTAAATTTGATTCGGACAATTTAACCGAAACAATACCCGCTTATATTGCAATCATAGCAATGCCGTTATTCTATAGCATATCCGAAGGTATCAGCCTTGGAATTATTTCTTATGTTGTTTTGAATTTGTGTTGCGGAAAAGCAAAAAAAGTAAAACCGCTAATGTATGTATTAGCCGTTCTGTTTATTTTAAAATACATTTTTCTTTAATTCTTTCTAACAAGAACCACCGCCGATTTAATTGGCGGTGGTTCTTGTATATTGATATTTTAATTTATATTTTATCAAAAATCATATCGTTTACGGTACGGCGTACTGCAAGCATTGTTTCGCTGTCTTGAATACATTTTTTAAATTTAATTTCACCGCAAACATTTTCTATAGCCTTTATTACAGCATCTTTACCGTATAAAGTTTCGGCAAGTTGCATGGCACGCATATCTTCCATACCCTCGTACAAAGCACGCAAACGGGTAGATTCCCACGCGGTGCCGTCGGGTGCGGGATATACCATATATGTATCACCGCTTGCTGCAAAACATTCACCGTCTGAATTTGCGAACGGATCAAGCGTTTCATAGGAATATTGATTGTTATAGAAATTATAACCCCAATGCAAAAAGCCCTTGATGTCATATTTATACATCTGCATACCAAGTGAACGCACACGTGAAAGCGGCATTGCAAAGTGGCAGTTACTAACGCCTTCACATTGACTGCCGCAATAATAACACCACAAATTAGGCACGTTATGTTCAATAAATTCGTCAACTACCATAGTTTTTGGAACCGGTGTTTTAATGAGTCCCATTTCACAGAATTCATAATGCGAAATAGCATCAAGAGAGTTGTAATCGGAAACTAAATCATAAATAGAATTTCTTACTTTTTTGTACTGTTCAAACTGTTCGGTAACAGGTTCATCAGAAATATGGAACCAACATTTTTTATCCTCACCGCGTGATTTCATATGCGATAAAAATCCGCTTATAAAAGCACGAATAAAGGTGTTATATTCTTTAGAAATAGGATTAGTTCCCCAACCGAAAATTGTTTGCTTTTCACCGTTTATATATGCTACAACTTTTGGTGTACTGTCGGCACCCCATTGTGAAAAGAATGGTGTAACCTCGTAATACTTAACGCCCAATCGGTTGCACATATCAAGCCAACGGTCAAGATTTTTATAATCAAACGTGTAATTGTCACCGTCTTTATAAATATCAACCAACTGAACGGTTGTACGCTCACCGCCCCAATGCGTATCAAGTGCGTAAGTAAGTAGCGGTAACATAAGCATATTACGTCCGTTTTCAACAGCGGTTCTTGCAAAATTTTCACAAATTTCAAAATGACGGTCGCTAAAAACTTCTACGTTGTAATAATCTGCCAAACAATCGGCATAAAACCATTGTGTAAACATAAGTGTTTGTTCGGGCAATTCTACATTTTTAATGTCTAATTCAACGCTATGTTCGGCAATTACCTCATCGGTAGGTATAAGACCTTTGCTTGTAATATTTGTGATATATAATTTAATTTTCAGGGTGTGTTTTCCTGTTATTTTGCCTTGCGGATCTACATCAAACCATAAGGCTCTGCTTTGGTTTGGATGAATACGTAAATTACCGTTGTATTTAAGCGGACGCAACAAATCGGGATAAAGCCCCGGTGTATGCACTTCGGGCATTTCGCTGCAATTAGAATATGTAGGCAATTCGGAAGGAATATTTACCACTTCACGCACGGTAACGCAGTCTGCAAGGTCACCCTCTACAACAGGGCGTACCGCTATTTGCCAACCGTTTTCAAAATGTGTTAAAAGTTGAAAAGAATATTTTTGATTTTTAAATATTTTCTCCTCTTTTATTTCGGTAAATTTACTTATATCCGACGTTAAAAAACATTTTTCAAGAGAAGATACAATTTTTGAACTGAAACTCATAATAAAACCCCCCAATATAGTACTCAATATTATAAATAATACCGATTGATTTGTCAATCGGTATTACTGTTAAATATTAACCTAAAATTACAAGTTCAAATAAACCTTGAGAATGACGACCCGGACAAAGTATTTCAACAATTATGCGATTTTGTGCCTCGGTATTTTCACCGGCGGTTACAACATAATCAGCCTCGGAAACGGCATACCAATTATTATTGGCGTGGCCGTGTTGCATAAATATACTTTTAGGGCCACTTACCGTAAAGCCTTCGGGCGTAATAAATCTTACCGAAAGATTTTCTGGAATTTGCCAAAATCTACCTATAATTTTGAAATTAACGTTTATAGATTCATTTGGCATAAGTTGCGGTGATTTATCGTATGAAACGGTTACTGTGCCAAAACCTAAATCAACATCAAACGAATATTCTAAACGGTTTAATAAGTGTTTTGCAACAGCATCACCGTAAAATTTATCTTTTATGGCGTTATCATACTGTGTATCGCCGTCGGTGACATTAAAATCAAACTTATTCGCAAGCGAACATACGGGTATAAGTTTTAAAATACGGTCGGTTAAGTTGGTTATTGTATCGGGGAAAGAAACGTTCATACCCTGATTTACAGATATAGTGATGATTTTTTCACCAATGTATTCTTGCCAATCGGCAGGTATTTTGCTTTTGCCGTTGATAATGCCAAGTATTGAACCCACAGTTGCAGCGGTGCAATCGGTATCGTCACCGCAATTGACTGCAAGTATCATAGATTTTTTAAAGTCACCCTCACCGTAAAGAATACCAAGCAAAGCAAATGCCACATTGCAGGGTGCCTCAAACCAACCTAAATCTTTAGAATCTTCTACAAGTAAATTACGTGTTGTTTTCCAATCAATTCCGTCATCGTAACTCTTTAAAAGCAGGTTTATTGCACTTGCTGTACGTGAAGATTGCGGAATTTTTGAAAGACCTATTTCAATCAATTTTCTTACATCGCTTTCAACAAAAGCGGCACTTTCTAAAGCGGAGACAAACATTGCGGCATATGTACCCTCACCCAAGCCGTGATCAATACAAGCATCGGCAAATGCATATTTAACGGCGGCATCGGGATTTGCAGGGTTTAGTGTTGCCCAAATTTCAGTTCTAATCCAAGCACCGTTTGAATGTTTCCAATCATCATTGTTTACCGCACCGCACAAAATCGGTTTTAATCCGTAACGCAAATTCGCTTTACCTGTGCCGTATTCATTCCAATGAGGTACTATATAAGAAATCCAATATTCTGCCAAATCATCGGCATTTATAGAATACGGACCTACCTCCTCCATAGCCAAAAGCCATACAAGTTGTAAATCAAGGTCATCGTTCGGCAACGGTTCACCTTTTGGTGTGGTATAACCGTTAATATCTAACATATCGTGTGTACCTTCAAACGGGCCACCCATTGTACCGCCTATGTTTTTACCGATCCAACAACCTTCAATTTTATCGCGTAATTTAGCCTTATTAAAAATCATAATATCACTCCTTTGTATAGTTTCAGTATACTTTTTAATGATTTTTTCTTCAACCGATTATAGACTAATATTTTTGCCCAATCAATCATTTTTGTCTTGATTTTAGTCATTTTATATGTTAGTATTAATAAAAAGAAATTAATTTGAATGTGAATAAACCGATGGATTACACAACCGTATCTCAACTTAAAAGTTTTTACAGCCCCGTATATATTGAAAACAGTAAATACTTTTTTTGCTATTCTGAACAACACCCGTTATCTGCAAATCCTATTGAATCGTTGCACTACCACAAATGCCTTGAAATAGGAATTTGCACAGGCGGTTCAGGTAACTGTATTATCGAAAACCGACTATACCGCTACACTAAAGGCGATATACAAATTGTTTTGCCCTTTCAACCACATCTTGCTAACAGCGATTTTAACTCAAATGCTACTTGGATATGGCTCTCGTACGACCCGTATAAAGTTATTGCAACAAGCGATTCCAATGGTGCTATATGCAATATTCTTGAAAAACAGGTTAATTTCAGCGGTGTTTTTAAACCCGATGAATACCCCGAACTTACAACAATAATAAACAAATGCCTAACCGAGACACAAACACATAAACAACTTTCACAATTATATGCATTATTGCTTGTACAACAGTTGATTTTGGAACTATCACGAATAAAAAGCACATATAAAAACAATATTACACAACGCCGACTTTCTTTAGATAAAATATTGCCCGCACTTGAGCATATATCTAAAAATTTGAATTCTTCGCAAGAACTTAAAATCGACGTGCTTGCCAAAAAATGTTACACAAGTACAGCAACCTTGCGGCGTTATTTTTATAAATTCACCGATATGTCGCCCCAACAGTTTATTGCACAAATACGTATAAGAAACGCAAAATATTTGCTTACTAACACATCTATGAGCATTACCGATATTTCCGAAAAAGTCGGTTTTGAATCAATATCTTGCTTTACAAGGGCGTTTAAACGTATATGCGGCACCTCTCCGTCGGAATATAAAAAGATTTAAGACTATCTGTATTAACAACAAAATATCAGTTAAAATTGGCATTACAAAACTTTAACTTTTGCAGTGCCGATTTTTTATTTTGTGGTTGTTTTTGCTGTATAGTATCATTG
>CAZUYL010000027.1:0-15849 GCA_964624945.1 uncultured Ruminococcus sp.
ATATGCAGGAAACCGCACAAAAAATCAGGGCGGCAATTGAAGAACAAGGTGCTTTAACCGAAGAACTTTCAGCCGCTATAGAATCGGCACAAACTTTAACCGAACTTGACGATATTTACCGTCCTTTCAAGAAAAAACGCAAAACTCGTGCATCGGTTGCAAAAGAAAAAGGTCTTGAACCGCTTGCCGATTTAATATATGCACAAACCAAAGACAGCCCCGAACCGTTATTACTTGCAAAAGATTTTGTAAACGCCGATTTAGGTGTTGAAACTGTAGAAGATGCACTTGCAGGTGCTAAAGACATAATAGCCGAAAAAATAAGCGATGATGCCGACATAAGAAAACGTATGCGATTTGTTTGTATGGCACACGGTGTGCTTTGTGTTAAAGCCGCTGGCAAAGATCTTGACGTGTACGAAATGTATGCCGATTACCGTGAACCTTTATCAAAAATTGCAAATCACCGCATACTTGCTATAAACCGCGGTGAAAAAGAAAAGTTTTTAAAAGTATCGGTAGAGTTTGATTACGATAAGGCTATGTTTATTATAAGCCGTGACCACATAAAAGAAGGTTCGCCTTGCACCGAAACGGTAAAAGAAGCGGCAGAAGATGCATACACAAGGCTTGTTTTTCCGTCAATAGAACGTGAAATGCGTAACGCCCTTACCGAAAAAGCAAGTCACGATGCAATAAAGGTTTTTTCAAAAAATCTACAACAGTTGCTTATGCAACCGCCCATTAAAAACACCGTTACCATAGGTCTTGACCCTGGGTATAGAACGGGTTGCAAGGTGGCGGTTGTAGACGGCACCGGCAAAGTGCTTGACACGGGTGTAATATACCCTGTGCCGCCGCACAACAAGGTTGAAGAAGCCAAGGCAATTATTAAAAATTTTATTAAAAAATATAATGTTACAACATTTGCCATAGGCAACGGTACCGCAAGTCACGAAACAGAATGTTTTGCCGCCGAAGTTATAAAAGAAACCGACAACAATTTAAGTTATATGGTGGTAAGCGAAGCGGGGGCAAGTGTGTATTCGGCATCTAAACTTGCCGCAGAAGAATTCCCCAATTACGATGTATCACTCAGAAGTGCGGTGTCTATTGCACGACGTATGCAAGATCCACTATCGGAACTTGTTAAAATTGAGCCTAAAGCAATAGGCGTTGGGCAATACCAACACGATATGCCCGAAAAAGAACTGTCATCAAGTCTTGACGGCGTTGTTGAATACTGCGTAAACTCGGTGGGTATTGACCTTAACACCGCATCGGTACAACTGCTTTCGCACGTGTCGGGCATAAACCAATCAATCGCAAAAAATATAGTTACTTACCGTGAAGAAAACGGAATTTTTACCGACCGTCTTCAACTTAAAAAGGTTTCTAAATTAGGACCTAAAGCCTATGAACAATGTGCAGGGTTTTTACGCATTATAGGTGGCAAAAACGCTCTTGATAACACAAGTGTTCACCCCGAAAGTTACGGTGCGGCAAAAAAACTGCTTAAAATTTGCGGTTACAGTGAAAGTGACGTAACAAACCGAAAAATCAGCGGAATTACCGAAAAAATCGAAAGTCTCGGTACAGAAAAAATCGCTTCCGAATTGGAAATAGGCGTACCTACTTTGCTTGACGTTGCAAAAGAACTTGAAAAACCCGGTCGTGACCCACGTGACGAAATGCCAAAACCAATGTTAAGGCACGATATAATGGGTATGGAAGACTTGAAAGTCGGTATGGAACTTAAAGGAACCGTACGTAATGTTATTGATTTCGGTGCATTTATTGATATAGGTGTGCACCAAGACGGGCTTGTTCACATTTCACAAATAACAAACCGATATATTAAACACCCGTCTGAAGTACTTAAAGTAGGTGATATTGTTACCGTTTGGGTGCTTGCGGTTGATGTTGCCAAAAAACGTATATCACTTACTATGAGAAAGGATTCACTTAATGAAAAAAAATAATTTAAAAGGCAGTTTAATTTTGTGCCTTGCCTCTTTATTGTGGGGGCTTGCCTTTGTGGTGCAAAACCGTGCGGCAGATAAAATACCGCCGTTTGCATTTAACTTTATGCGTTGTTTTATAGCGGCTTTGTTTTTGTTTGCGTTAATGTCGGTTATGGCGATTAAAAATTCAAAATACAAACCTGTTCCTAAAAATATGGACAAAAAACTTTTAGCCAAAGGCAGTATAATTTGCGGCATTATGCTTGCAGTATCAACCAATTTTCAACAGTTCGGTATTGCGGCATACCCAAAAGGTGTACCAACAGAGGCACGTTCGGGTTTTTTGACTGCATTGTATGTAATAATTGTTCCTATTATTTCAATTTTTGCAAAGAAAAAGGTTTCTCCGATTATTTGGTTTTCTGCCGCAATAGCGGTTATGGGATTTTATATGTTATGTCTTTTTGAAGGAATAACAGGCTTTTATTTCGGTGATATTTTGATTTTGCTGTGTGCGGTTACTTTTTCATTGCATATTATTTGTATTGATAAATATTGCGATTTAATAGGCGGTATAAGACTTTCGGCTTTTCAATTTGTAGTTGGAGGAATAATATCGGGTATACTTTCACTTATTTTTGAAATTGACTCTGTGCATTTTGCAAATATTGTTTCGGTTTTGCCCGAAATATTATATATGGGTATTATTTCAAGCGGAGTTGCCTACACATTGCAAATTATGGGGCAAAAATTTGCCGAACCCGCAGTTGCATCGCTTTCGATGAGTCTTGAAAGTGTATTTGCCGCTCTTGGCGGTTGGGCAATTTCGGGCAACGCACTAAAAGGTAACGAAATTATCGGTTGTATACTTGTTTTCGGTGCTATAATATTTGCACAATTACCTCAATTTTTCAAAACTAAAGAAAAACCGTAATTTTTAAAAATCTTAAAACTTTTTACGCCGTTTTTGTAACAAAATTCAACTTTTTGATTATTATGTTATTAACGGAGGGATTAAAATGCGGCGTAGATGCAACAACCATACCAACAAAGGATTAATCGCCATAGTTTTTGCTTTGGGATTACTTATCGCCTGCTTTTGTCCAACCAAATTTTTAGTGGGTATACTTGCAATATGGGTAATAATTTTGGGTGTATCCTGTTGCAGACATTAACGGAGGTATGTTTTATGAAAGTTGTATTGGTGAAAAGTCCTAAAATAATCAGCGGTTTTTTAAGATTAATATTCGGAATAAAAAAGCAAACAACCTAAAATTAATCGGCTTCACAAAATTGTGAAGCCGATTAATTTATTTTGTTTAAAGTTTTGCAACGTCTGAATTTGTAATTATGTGAAATCCACAATTTTCAAGCACAGTTTCGGCGGCAGCGTTATCTGCCACACGCAAAACAACATAGGCATGTTTTTCGGTGCGTGCCATAAATGCGTATAAATATTCAACATTGATGCCGTTTTGGTCAAGCACGGCAAGTGCTTTTGAAAGTTTACCGGGTTCATCGCCTATTTTAACACCTACAACATCGGTGATTTTTATAAGATAACCTTCGCTTTGAAGTGTTTTAAGTGCTACGTCGTTATCGTTTACTATAAGACGCAAAATACCGAAATCCTGAGTATCGGCGATTGAAAGTGCTCTGATATTTACGTTATGTTTTGCAAGGGTGTCGGTTATATCAACCAAAGAACCCTGTTTGTTTTCAACAAATACTGTAAGTTGTTTAAGTGACATAATATAATGGCTCCTTTCATCAATCGTGCAGTTTACGTTTATCGATAACTCTAACCGCTTTACCCTCGCTGCGAGTAATACTCTTAGGTGCTACAAGGTGAACGGTCGGGTTAATGCCGAGCATTGTTTTCATAGCGGCGGCAAGTGATTTTTCAAGTGCGGTTATACCGCCTACTGTATCGGTAAACTGGTCGGGATTAAGTTCAACATTAACTTCAAATGTATCGTTATTGTTAACACGGTCAAGCACAATTTGATAATTGGGTTGATAACCCTCGTTAAGCAATACCGTTTCAATTTGACTTGGGAATACGTTTACACCGCGAATAATTAGCATATCGTCACTTCTGCCCATGGGTTTGCACATTTTTATATGCGTTCTACCGCAAGAACAGGGTTTACGTGTAAGCACGCATATATCACGTGTGCGATAACGCAAAAGCGGAAAAGCCTCTTTATCGAGGGCAGTAAACACAAGTTCACCTTTACTGCCTTCGGGCAAAACTTCACCTGTTTCGGGGTCGATTATTTCGGCTAAGAAGTGATCTTCATTGATGTGCATACCTGTTTGTTCTTCACATTCAAACGCAACCCCCGGTCCGCTTGTTTCGGTAAGACCGTAAATATCATACGCTTTGATACCGAGTGTGTTTTGAATGTTTTGACGCATTTCTTCGGTCCAAGGTTCTGCACCGAAAATACCTGCTTTAAGCGGAATTGTATCGGGGGTGTATCCCATTTCGCTAAGTGACTCACCGAGATATGCCGCATATGACGGCGTACAACACAAAATTGTGGCGTTAAGGTCGGTCATAAACTGTATTTGGCGTTCGGTATTACCCGAAGACATAGGCAATGTAAGGCAACCCACTTTGTGTGAACCGCCGTGTAAACCTGCACCGCCTGTAAACAAACCGTAACCGTATGCTACCTGACAAACGTCCTCTTCGGTGCCGCCTGCGGCAACAATTGCACGGGCACAGCAATCCTCCCACAAATCAACGTCGTGCTGTGTGTAAAATGCAACAACACGTTTACCTGTAGTACCCGAAGTTGAATGAATACGTACACAGTCTTTAAGCGGTTTTGCAAGCAAACCGTAGGGGTATGCCTCACGCAAATCGGCTTTGGTTAAAAACGGTAGTTTGTGCAAATCTTCTATTCCGTGAATATCATCGGGTTTTACACCCTTTTTATCCATTAAATCACGGTAATATGGCACATTTTCATAAACGTGCTTAACCTGTTTTACCAATTTTTCGGATTGAAGTTTTTTTAAATCTTCAACGGGCATGGTTTCGATTTCTTTTTGATAATAATGCTTTTCCATAACGACACATCTTTTCAAAATTAAATTTATGAGTTATAACCTAAATCAAATGCTTTTTTATTCATTTCAACAAATTTAGGTGCAACTGTGTTTTCAATAGCGGAAATCCATTTTTCATAAGGTATGTTAAATTGTTTTGCCACTTTACCCATAAGTACAATGTTAACCGCTTTTGAAGAACCTGCCTGTTCGGCAAGGGCGAGTGCATCTAACGCTTGCACTTTTAAACCTTTTTCGGCAAGTTCGTCAAGAACATTTTCAGGATATTCTGCCGAACCTATAATTACCGGCATAGGATCAATTTGTTGTGTGTTTACAACAATAAGACCGTCACGGTTTAAATATTTGGCATAGCGTGCTGCCTCTAATTTTTCAAAAGAAATTATATAATCGGCTTCACCCTCGGTAATAATGGGTGAATAAACCTTTTCACCGAAACGCACATATGTAACGACACTACCGCCACGCTGACTCATACCGTGTACTTCGCTTACTTTTACATCGTACCCTTCATCAATAAGCAATCTGCCGAGCAGTTTTGAAGCAAGCAGGCTACCCTGTCCGCCAACGCCGACAATCATAACATTAGTAGTTTTCATAATCAGTCAGCCTCCTTAATTAATAGCATCAAATGCACAAAGTTGTTTACATACGCCACAACCTACACAAAGTGTATTGTCAATTTTGGCTTTGCCGTCTTTAAGACTAATTGCAGGGCAACCGAGTCCCATACAGCGTTTGCAAGATTTACATTTGTCGGCTTTTACTTCGAGCGACGGTTTTGCCTTAACCGATTTAAGCAATACACAAGGTCTGCGTGAAATAATAACCGAAGGCTCACTAACAGATAATTCTTCTTTTACAGCGGTTTCACATTCTTTAAGGTTATACGGGTCTACCACTCTGACACGGTTTATACCGAGCGAATGACATAACGCTTCAAGGTTTACCTTTGCGGCTACCTCGCCCTTAATGTTGTAACCTGTGGTAGGGTTTTGTTGGTGACCTGTCATACCTGTTATCGAGTTGTCGAGTATAATCACGGTAGAATTTGTTGCGTTATAAGCAATGTTTACAAGACCTGTCATACCCGAATGCATAAATGTTGAGTCACCGATTACGGCAACGCTTTTTTGTTCCGATTGCGAACCGCGTGCCAAATTAAAACCGTGCAAGCCCGAAACAGATGCTCCCATACAAAGTGTGCTATCAAGAGCAGAAAGCGGAGGTACTGCACCTAAAGTATAGCAACCAATATCACCCAAAACGGTGATTTTGTTTTTAGCAAGTGTATAGAACATACCTCTGTGTGGGCAACCCGCACACATCATAGGCGGTCTTGCTGGCACAGTTGAATTTGCCGTTACAAATTCATTTGCTTTTATACCGAAAGCATCGGCAATGGTTTTTTGCGAAAATTCACCAAGCATTGAGAACATATCTTTACCTATAACATCAATACCAAGCGATTTTATATGATTTTCAATAATAGGATCAAGTTCTTCTATTACATAAAGTTTTTCGACCTTGCTTGCAAAATCTTTTATTGAGGTTACAGGCAACGGATTGGGCATACCGATTTTGAATATGCTAACGCTGTCACCGAATACTTCTTTTACATATTGATAAGAACAACCCGATGTAACTATGCCGATTTTGTTATCTGTTCCGTATTCAACCGTGTTATAGATACAATTTTCGGCAAGTTGCTGTAAACTTAATGTTCTTTCTTCAACAACGGGGTGTCTTTTTATTGCATTGCCGGGCATCATTATATATTTTGCGGCGTTCTTTTCATAATCTTTAAGTACTGCCGCTACAGGTTCGGCAGTTTCTACTACCGACTGACTGTGTGCTATGCGTGTGCACATACGCAAAATTACAGGTGTGTCATACTTTTCTGAAATTTCAAATGCTGTACGTGCAAAGGTGTATGCCTCTTGTGAATCGGCAGGTTCAAGCATAGGCACCTTTGATGCTATGGCATAATGACGTGAATCCTGTTCATTTTGTGAAGAATGCATTGCGGGGTCATCGGCAACACAGATAACCATACCGCCGTTAACACCCGTGTATGAGAGTGTAAAAAGCGGGTCAGCGGCAACGTTTAAACCAACGTGTTTCATAGCACAGGCACTGCGTGCACCGGCAAGGCTTGCACCAAATGCCACTTCACAGGCAACCTTTTCGTTAGGAGCCCATTCGCTGTGCAAATCATCATATTTTGATAAAAATTCGGTAATTTCGGTTGAAGGTGTGCCCGGATAACTTGATATTACACCAAGTCCGCCGTCGTGCAAACCTGCGGCTACCGCCTGATTTCCAATAAGTAATTTTTTCATATTCAAAAACCTTTCAGTTAAGATTTATTTTGTGATGCAACAATTTTTTCGGCACCGTACATTTTGCGTAGTTTAGGCTTTTCTATTTTGCCTGTCGGATTACGCGGTACATCGGCAAAAATAATTTTACGGGGGCGTTTATAACGCGGCAACGCCATACAAAATTCGTTTATTTCATCTTCGGTACAGGTCATACCGTTTTTAACCTGAATAATTGCGGTTGAAATTTCACCCAAACGAGTGTCGGGCAAACCGATTACCGCAACGTCCATAATCTTTTCGTGCGAAGCCAAAAAGTTTTCTATTTGTACGGGGTATATATTTTCACCGCCTGTTATAATTACATCTTTTTTGCGGTCTACAAGGTAGATAAAGCCGTCTTCATCTTGCATAGCCATATCGCCAGTGTAAAGCCAACCGTTTTTAAGTGTTTCGGCGGTTGCCTTTTCGTCGTGATAATAGCAGGTCATAACACCGGGGCCTTTGAGGCAAAGTTCACCGACATCGCCTTGGTTTACATCGCTGCCGTCGAGGTTGACGATTTTTACCTGCCAGCCGTAACCTGCAACGCCTATGGCACCAACCTTGTTAATATTTTCAACACCCAAGTGCACTGCCCCAGGTCCTATTGATTCAGACAAACCGTAGTTTGTATCATACTGATGATTTGGAAAATATGTAAGCCAACGTTTTATAAGACTTTGCGGTACAGGTTGAGCACCTATATGCATAAGACGCCAATTTGAAAGATCAAATTCATCGAGTGAAATTTCACCGCTGTCGAGTGCATTTAAAATATCTTGTGCCCACGGAACCAAAAGCCAAACGATAGTGCATTTTTCCTCAGCGGCGGCACTTAAAATTGTGCGTGCACGCGTACCTTTTAAAATAACGGCTTTAGAACCCGTAATAAGACTGCCAAACCAATGCATTTTAGCACCTGTATGATAAAGCGGCGGTATGCATAAAAAACAATCTTCTTTTGTTTGACTGTGATGTGCCTGTTCTACACGGCAAGCGTGAATAAGGCTTTCGTGATTGTGCAAAATCGCCTTTGGAAAACCTGTTGTGCCCGATGAAAAATAAATAGCGGCGTCATCTTGTTCGGTTAACTGACAATCGGGAAAAGTTGACGGACACTCAAGCGTTAAATCGTGATAATCATCTGCAAAAGGCGGACAACCGAAACCAAAGTATATAAGATTGCATCTTTTTGAAATTTTATCGGCGACGGCTTCAACACGACCTATAAATTCATTGCCGAAAATCAAAACATCGGCATCGGCAAGTTTTAAGCAGTAGTCGATTTCATCGGAAGAATATCTGAAATTAAGCGGCACTGCCAATGCCCCTGCTTTAAGTATACCAAAATAAATGGGTAACCAATCAATGCAGTTCATAAGCAAAATGGCAACTTTATTGCCCTTGCCTATTCCGTTTTGTTTTAACATATTTGCAAGGCGGTTTGCCTTTTCGTTGAATACCGACCATGTTATTTCACGGCGGTAATAATCTATTTTAGGTGTAGGTTCAACCAAGTCAAACTCGTTCCACGTGCGATGACGTGTTTCGGGTTGATCGGGGTTGATTTCCACGAGTGCGGTATCATTCGCATATTTGCGTGCGTTTTCTTCAAGCAAGTGAACAATAGTCATTATTAACATTCCTTAAAACAGTAGTCGAATATTGTTTATATTTTACTACTTTAAAGTGATAATGTCAACCGTAATACCTAAAAATTCAAAAATTAGAAGATTATAAAAATTTTAAAAACTTCAAAAATTTAAAAATATTCAAACTTTATATTGACAAACTTGCTTTAAAGTGTTAAAGTTTTAAAGTAATAAACAAAGGACGGTGTTTTTTATGACAACTGCAATTATAACATTACCTATGCTGTTAATCTTTTTTGCAATTATGATTTTTGTAGGTATTTATTGCCGCAAACATTCCACAAGTGTTGACGGTTTTGTTTTAGGCGGCAGATCGGTAGGTCCGTGGCTTACCGCTTTTGCGTTTGGTACATCTTACTTTTCGGCGGTAATATTTGTAGGTTATGCAGGTCAATTCGGTTGGAATTTTGGATTGGCTTCTACTTGGATAGGGCTTGGCAATGCATTTATCGGTTCACTTTTGGCATGGCTTGTGCTTGGCAAACGCACACGAAACGTAACCCAAAAATTAGGTTCTAAAACAATGCCCGACTTTTTTGAAAAAAGGTACGAATCAAGGCTTTTGAAAGTTTTTGCCTCGGTTATAATATTTGTATTTTTAATTCCGTATACCGCATCGCTTTATAACGGACTTTCATCATTATTTAACAATGTTTTTTCAATACCGTACTGGGCAGTAGTTGTTATAATGGCGGTGCTTACCGGCGTTTATGTAATTTTCGGCGGATATATGGCAACCGCAATAAACGACTTTATACAGGGCATTATAATGCTCATCGGCATTGCAGCAGTTATTATTGCCGTGCTTTTAGATAACGGCGGATTGCGTGAATCGGTTAAAACTCTTGCCGAAACCGCAGGTGATGAATATACATCATTATTCGGACCTAACCCTGTATTTTTGTTTTTTGTAGTAATGCTTACTTCACTCGGTACGTGGGGTTTGCCACAAATGGTAGGTAAATTTTACTCTATAAAAGATAACGATGCCGTTAAAAAAGGTACAGTAATTTCAACCGTTTTTGCGGTTATTGTAGCAGGTGGATGTTACTTTTTGGGTGGATTTGGCAGATTGTACCGCGAACAAATGGTAAGTGGCGGTTACATTTCTGAAAACGGTACCGTTTTATACGATAAAATAATTCCGACAATGCTCGGTAATCTTGCACCTGTTATAGTGGCTGTAGTAATAGTGTTGGTGCTATCGGCATCTATGTCAACACTTTCGTCACTTGTACTGACATCGTCTTCTACTCTAACACTTGACGTTATAAAACCTGCTATGCAAAAGAAAAAAGAAATAACCGATAAAAAAAGCGTGTTTATAATGAGATTGTTTATTGTATTCTTTATTGCAATATCGGCGGTAATAGCAATACTTAAAGACACATTGTGGAAAGATTCGGTATTTATAGCACAAATGATGGGTGTTTCTTGGGGTGCCTTGGCAGGTGCGTTTTTAGCACCGTTTTTGTACGGGCTTTTTTGGAAAAAAGGAACCCGTGCGGCAGTTGCAAGTTGCTTTGTGTTTGGCACAGGACTTGAAATAATACAACTCTGCATTGGTATAGGTATGTTTGAATGTAACAATAAAATCACTCAGTTTGTATTTCAAAATTCGCTTTATTCGGGCGTATTTGCAATGTTAGGCGGTCTTATACTCTTCCCGATAATAAGCCTGCTCACCCAAAAAACAAAACCGAAAAACTCACATATTGAAAACATTTGATTTTTAAATATCAAAATTAAAGTTTACACACCACTTCCCCACTGACATAAAAGTTCAGTGGGGAAGTTTTATGTTTTATAAACAACAAAATTTTTTATAATTATTGCAAGTGTTAACGGTTGTGGCAAGAGCAGTCTGACCGGTGTTTTAAGAACTGAAATTGATAATTTAGGTAAAATTATTGATGTTGACAAAATCACAGTCGCTTGCGAAGGTAATGCTATTGAAGGCGGCAAACTAGCAATTTCAATTATTGATGATTGCCTGAAAAAAGAAATTTGTTTTACTCAAGAAACTACACTTTCAGACAAAAAAATCTTGATACAATTAAAAGAGCCATTGAAAAAGATTATTATATTCGTCTTTATTATGTCGGTCTTGACACTATTGAAGAAAGTCTGCTACGTATTGAAAACCGTGTTAAAAAAGGTGGGCATAATATCAATTCAGAGGTGGTTGAAAAGCGTTTTAATAAACGGTTTAACGATCTACTCGCAATATTGCCATATTGCAACGAGGCTACTTTTTATGACAATGACAACGGTTTTTTAACGGTGGCAAAATATAAAAACGGCGAACTTCAGCAATTGGTAAAAGCAGCCCAAAATGGTTAAAAGAATTAATTGAAAAAATGAATTAGTACAAAAAGCGTGTGACATTTACTACCACACGCTTTTATTTTTTGTCTTTAAAATAAAATAAACCCATATATGTAAAACATAAATCACATATATGGGTTAAATTTTATTACAATGTAAAATTAACAGGTTTGTTTGTAGGGGTGTATTGTCGGTAAATAACGCCTGCACTGTCAAACATACGCTTTGATGCTTTTGTGCCTTCGGTATCGGCATATTTATCGCTTAAATAAATAATCTCATTAATGCCCGATTGAATAATCGCCTTTGCACATTCATTGCAAGGAAATAACGTTACATAAACCGTGCAATTTTTTACAGAACCTGTATTGCAGTTTAAAATTGCGTTGAGTTCAGCATGGCAAACGTAAAGGTATTTTGAGTCAAGGCCTTCACCGTGACCCCAAGGGTATTCTTCATCATCACAACAATGTGGCATACCGTTGTAACCCATAGACAAAATGCGTTTGTCTTGATTTACAATGCACGCACCAACCTGTGTTGACGGATCTTTACTGCGTAAAGCCGAGAGCATTGCTATGCCCATAAAATATTCATCCCAAGTTAAGTAGTCGGTTCTTTTCATAATTTACACCCCGCAAATGTTATACTGTGTTTTATTTATTGTAACGCATAACGGTGCATTTTTCAACACTTTTCTTTGCGTAACATAGCGGCGGCAAATATCATAACAAGAGGATACACAGCCGCAACCAAAAATCCTGTTTCAAGTGTGGTTGCATTTGAAACAATGCCCATAAGCCACGGGCCCGTTGAACAACCGAAATCACCCGAAAGTGCCAAAAGGCTGAACATAAGCGTGCCGCCCGTTGGAAAACTTTTTGCTGCCATAGAATAAGTGCCCGGCCACGATAAACTTACACTAAAACCGCATAATGCACAGGCTACAAGTGAAAGTATGGGTATATCTATTACGGCAACCCCTATGTAACATAATAGGCATAATATATTATTTAAAATCAAGGCGGTTTTAGGATTAAATTTACCGTCTAAAAGACCGAATAAAATCCTGCCGCTGCCCATACATATTGCAAATGCACACGGTCCTAAAAGGTCACCTACCGTTTTGCTTACACCGAGTGCCTGTTGTGCAAAAAGCGATGCCCACTCAGCCATTGTAATTTCGCTGGCACCCGCACAAATCATAATAACTACAAAAAGCCAAAATTCACGGTTTTTAAACAGATTTTTTGCGGTTTTAGAGGTGGATTCGGGTTCTTCTTCAACAAGAGGAACTTTGGTAAAAGCAAACATATTAACAAACGGTATAACTGCCCAAATAAGTGGTATATACTGCCAATTTTGTTGACCTAACAAGAATATTAAAAGTGTAGACACCAAAACCGTTGCCGCTTGACCCCAACAGTAAGCCGAGTGTGCGAACGCCATATCAGCACCCTTTTTGTCCCCCGGCAACAGTTCTACCATAGGGCTTATGCATACCTCTATTATGCCGCTGCCAGAAGAATAAAAAAGCATTGAAATTATAAGGCAGGTATATACACGGTTTGGAAACATCATAGGCAGAACACCTAAAAGAACAAAACCGAATGTTGCCAATGCGTGTGATATAATAGATGCACCGCGATATCCAATATATTTAACTATTACAGGTGTTAACATATCAACTATAAACTGAACAAAAAAGTTTATAAATACAAGTCTGCCGAGTTGTTCGTAATTTATATTATATTCGGTGTTAAAAACAATGAACAAAAGCGGCAAAAAATTGTTTACCACCGCTTGAACAGCGTAGCCTATAAAACAAGCAAGTTTTGTATGTTTATAAGAATTAAGCATTTTTAAGTTCCTCAATAATATCTAAAAGTTGTTGCGGTTTTTCTATAATATATTTAGCACCGTTTTTTAGCAATTCCTCACGGTCTCTAAAGCCCCATAGTTCGCCTACGGGTACTGCACCGCTGTTGACAGCAGTTGCAACGTCCATACCCGAATCACCTATAAATACACATTCTTCGGGTTTTACACCAAGTTGTTTCATAGCCATAAGTGCGGCTGTAGGGTCGGGTTTTGCGGGTATGCCTTCACGTTTGCCGAAAATAAGGTCAAACACATTGCCGTAAAGTGATTTTACAACCTCATCTGCCATATCTTGCTGTTTGTTGGTTACAACCGCAATAATATAACCCTGTTTTTTAAGTGTATTAACAAGTTCGGGCATACCGTTATAAGCATAAGTATTGTCGGCATAATGTTGTGAGTAATACTCCAAAAAATCCTTTTTAATTTTATCAACGGTAGCAGCGTCACGGCAATTTTCGGGCAATGCACGTTCAATCATTTTAGGTATACCGTCGCCTACAAAATATTTAAACGCTTCGACAGGGTGTGTTGCAAATCCCCTTTGTGCTATTGCATGGTTAACGCCGTCGGCTAAATCGGTAAGCGAATCAACAAGTGTACCGTCAAGATCAAATAAAACTGCTTTTATCATAATTTACCTCCAAATAAACAGAAAAAAGCCCGTGTAAAAACTTACACGGGACTTTCAAGTCAAAGAAATGAATTAGATGGCACGAGTAACTTTGCCCGAGCGTAAGCAACGAGTGCAGACATTAATGCGACGGGGTGAACCATCAACGATAGCCTTTACCTTTTTTACGTTAGGCTTCCAAGTTCTGTTTGAACGTCTGTGTGAGTGAGAAACCTTGATACCAAAAGCAATTTCTTTGCTGCAAATTTCACATTTTGCCATTGGTTGCACCTCCTTTTTTAATCGACTGAAATTAAATCAGTCACATAGCGAACATAATATTACCATAAAACTTTCAAAAATGCAAGCATTTTTTTCAAAAACATAAAATTTATTTTAAAATAATTGCATTTTTACTGTAAAACCGATTACTTATAAACCCTAAGCCAATCAACATAGGTTGTTTGAGGTAGGTCTTCATCTTTTACCACGCCGAAATGTTTTGTTGTGCCTTCGGGACCTATATAACAGGTAAATTTAACATACGCCTCTTTTACATCGTCAACGGGGGCAATGTTTGTATTGCATCTTGCAAGTTCACCGTCAACATAATAGTAAATGCCGTATTCATTCCAAACACAAGTGTATTCGTGATAAGAACAGTCGGTATACCCCGGTATGTTATAACCGAACGCATTGTCAAGCGAACTTTTGGTTAGACCCTTGTCATCGGTCCAACCGGGTTCCCAATAGTGTTCGGTATGGAATACACCCGCCGTAACAGGATGGTGGAAAATTTCCATAATATCTATTTCGCTGCAACCGTGGAAATCGTCACCTGTGTCGGTGCGTTTGAAAAAGTATTCTTCGCGGTATTCACCTTCGGGCATAAGCCAAAACGCCGAAAAAATACCCGTAGGAACTTTTGGTACAGCCATTTTAGCGGTAAAGCAACCGTATTTTTGTGAAAACTTACCCTTAGTGCGTACACCCGAATCGGCATACCAATATTCTTTGCCTTCTTTTATTACAGGCTTGTCAAGTTTTAAAAAGTCAAGGCAGAGTTTACCGTCACGAACATAGTTGTCTTTAACGGTTGTAATAGATTTATCGGTTTTGGCACCGTAATCCATACCTTGCCAAAGGTTAGTATTATATGTTTCAAAATTGTCTTCCAAAGTAAGTTCGTAACTGCGTAATTTTACGGTGAGTGTGGCTTTGTATCTGGTATCTTTTTTATAAACAGCCGTAACCGTAAGCAAATCGCATTTTTGACGCACTTCATCGGGAATAACAACAACGTCGGGTTTTGCCCAAACGCTGTAAATATCTAAATTAGTAGTAACTATACAGTCATTATACGAAACCTCTTTGTCACCGAGGGTTATGTAGTAATAATATTTCAGCAAATAACCGGGTGCTCCCGGATGATACTGTTTTAAATGTATTAAAAAATCATTACAAGGTTTGTCTTCAAAAAAACCTTCTTCTTTTACATTAAGTTCAAAATCGGTCATAGCGAATGAACCTCCTATCATTTTATAATTTGATAATATATTATTTTTTAATAAAAGTCAATCTCAATTTAATCAAAATCTTCGAGATATTTTTCGGCATCGGTTATATTTTCAAAATTTATTCCGTTGTTAAAATCTTTTATGTCGCTTGCGGGCAACGTGTTGAGAATAATATTATTGTAAATTTTAACGGGCGTATTTTCTAAATAAATTGCCACCGTATTTTTATACGATTTAAGAACATAACCCTGCGGTTCGGTTTTTGTTTTGTAATTATTGCCAATGCAGTAAAAAGTTAAAAAAATCACGGCAGATAATACACATATGGGAAATACTGTTTTTTTAATAATAAACGACATAAAATCACCTGTTTAAGATTAAAATTATTATGCCTTAATAATTTGTTAATATTAGTTAAAAATTTGTAACTACCAAATTTTAACTTTATGT
>CAZUYL010000028.1:0-15333 GCA_964624945.1 uncultured Ruminococcus sp.
GTTTTTTGAATTTTAATGTTGCAATTTAATAAATAATATGTTAAAATAACCGTTATAATTACAAATTTGTATTAAAATACGGATATAATGCGTTTTAGTATGAATTTAAAATATTAAGATATTTTTTGGAGTTGATATTGTTGGGCAAGTACATAGTGAAGCGAGTGTTATCAGGTATATTAAGTATATTTGTTGTTGCCTCGCTAACCTTTTTCTTGATGAATTTAGTGCCTGGCGGTCCTTTTGTTGCAGAAAAGAACATTAGTGCTGCTTCACAGGCTGCTCTTGAGGCAAAATACGGTCTTGATAAACCGTTGCTTGAGCGTTACACAACCTATATGACCGATTTGCTTAAAGGCGATATGGGTATAAGCCTTAAACAACGTGGCCGTGACATTTCTGATATTATTTTTTCAAAATTACCTGTTTCGGCTGGTCTTGCAGGTATTGCAGTTTTGGTGGCTTTGTGCGTTGGCATACCGCTTGGGTGTATTTCGGCGTATAACCGCGGCAAATTTGTTGATAACTTTATAATAGTTTTGGCAACTTGCGGTATTGCAATACCGAGTTTTATAACGAGTGTGCTGCTGCTGTACACCTTTGGCAGTAAGTTGGGCATTTTGCCTACTGTAGGTCTTAATACAATGTCATCTTACATAATGCCTGTTACCGCATTGGCTATTTATCCGTCGGCGTATATTACACGCCTTATGAGGTCAAGCCTTTTGGACGTTATGGGTCAAGACTACATTAGAACCGCAAAGGCAAAGGGTCTTTCTAACTTTAAAATTTTGTTTAAACACGCACTCAGAAATGCGATACTTCCGGTTATTACATACGTAGGTCCGCTTTTGGCAAGCCTTATGACAGGTTCGTTTATTGTTGAAAAAATATTCACAATACCCGGTCTTGGCCGTGACTTTGTAAGTGCTATAAACCAACGTGATTATACACTTATTATGGGCACTACCATTGTGCTTGCAACACTTATTATTGTTGCTAACGTTGTGGTTGACATTCTTTATAAATTAGTTGACCCACGCATTAACTTAAAGTAAGGAGTTACGGGAATTTATAATGGAAAAGAAGATAATGGGTTTACACCTTAATCCGTCTGATTTTGAGCCTGCTACACTTGACGAAAAACAGAGTCTTGAAATTATGCGTGAAAGCGTTAACTTTTGGAAAGACGGTTTAAGAAGATTACGTAAAAACAAAATTGCAATGATAAGCCTTGCTTTTGTTATACTTATAATGATTTTTGCTTATGTATTGCCAAGCGTTTGGCCTTACAGTTACGAACAACAATTAAAAGGCTGTGAAGACTTAGCACCTTTTGAATACGGTGCATCTGAACAGATTAAAATTGACAACGGTGAAAGTGTATTTCCGCATATTTGCGGTACCGATAAATTAGGCCGTGACTATGCCGTAAGACTTATGATGGGTACCCGCGTAAGCGTAACGGTAGGTCTTATTTGTTCGGCTCTTGTTCTTATTGTAGGTGCTACTTACGGTGCAGTTGCAGGTTTTATAGGCGGTTGGGTAGATAATATTATGATGCGTCTTACCGACGTGCTTTACAGTATACCCGATGTTTTGCTTATAATATTACTTTCAATTATATTACGTCCTCGCCTTGAAAGTTTGGCAACACTTTCAGCATTTAAATGGGTGCAGACAATCGGTCCTAACCTTATTTCAATGTTTATTGTGTTTGCATTGCTTTATTGGGTAAGTATGGCACGTATTACACGTTCGCAGATATTGGTTTTAAAAGAATCGGAATACGTTACTGCGGCTCGTGCATTGGGTGCTAAAGGTCCGCGTATTATCAGAAAACACCTTCTTACAAACTGCATAGGTACACTTATTGTTACCACCACTTTGCAGATACCTTCTGCAATATTTACCGAAAGTTACTTAAGTTTCTTAGGTCTTGGTGTTGCTGCACCTATGCCGTCACTCGGTTCATTGGCTACCGATGCCGTTAAGGGTATGAATACATATCCGTATTTGTTGCTGTTCCCCGCACTTATAATAAGTGTTGTAATACTTGCTTTCAACCTTTTGGGCGACGGTCTTCGTGATGCGTTTGACCCCAAACTTAAAAACTAATTTAGGAGGACGGGATTTTGGAAGAAATACTTTTGAAAAATAATGATGCAAATAACTCGTTCTCTGCTCCTGCAGAAAATGCCGAAGAAAATCTTTTAGAAATCAACGATGAAAGACTTTCTTTCTTTACACCGGCAGGTGAGGTCAAAGCCTTAAACGGTGTGTCTTTTTCAATGAAACAGGGTGAAGTTTTAGGTATAGTTGGTGAATCAGGTTCGGGTAAATCGGTAACCGCTTATTCTATAATGGGGCTTACCGCACATCCGGGTAAACTTGTAGGCGGTACTATACGTTTTAACGGTCATCAAATTGATCAAATGACCGAAAAAGATTTCAGAAAAATCAGGGGTAATGAAGTTTCTATAATTTTCCAAGACCCAATGACAAGTCTTAACCCCGTTTATACAATCGGTAACCAAATAATTGAGGTTATACGCTTGCATACCAATAAAACCAAAAAAGAAGCATACGAACGTGCAAAAGAACTTTTGGAACTTGTTGGTATAAACGAACCAGAAAAGCGTTTAAAGCAGTATCCGCACGAATTATCAGGTGGTATGCGTCAACGTGTTATGATAGCCATAGCACTTGCCTGCGAACCTAAATTGCTTATTGCCGATGAACCAACAACCGCACTTGACGTTACAATTCAAGCACAAATTTTGGAACTTATGCAAGACCTTCGCAAAAAATTGGGTATGAGCATTATTATGATTACTCACGATTTGGGTGTTGTTGCAAGTATGTGTGAAAAAATCGCCGTTATGTATGCAGGTCACATTGTTGAATACGGTACTGCCGACGAAATTTTTTACAATCCAAGCCACGAATATACCAAAGGTCTTATCAAGTCAATACCAAAACTCAATGTTGAAAAAATTGAACGTTTGGTTCCTATTGAAGGTCAACCTATCGACCTACTTAATCCGCCTGCCGGATGTCCTTTTGCACCAAGATGTGCAAATTGTATGAAAATTTGTTTAAAAGAAATGCCGCCTAAAACAGAACTCAGCGATACTCATTACAGCCATTGCTGGTTGCTTAACAAGGCAGACTCTGAAGAAGGGGAGGCACAGTCGTGAGCGAGCACAAAAAGTTAGTAGAAGTTGAACATTTACAACAGTATTTTAAGGCAAAAAGCGAATCGGGTAAAAAATGTACCGTTCAAGCCGTTGATGATGTATCGTTCTTTATTTACAAGGGTGAAACATTAGGCCTTGTAGGTGAATCGGGCTGCGGTAAAACTACCGTTGGACGCACTCTGCTTCGTCTTTACGAACCTACCGACGGTAAAATAGTGTATGACGGCGATGTTATTTTTGATAAATTAAACGGAATTAAAGCCGATATGTTGCCCTATCGCCGTAAAATGCAAATGGTGTTCCAAGACCCGTACGCAAGTCTTGACCCTCGAATGACTATAGGCGATATAGTTGGTGAATCTATTGATATTCATAAACTTGCCGCCAATAAAATAGAACGCCGTGAGCGTATAATCTCTTTGCTTGAACGTGTTGGTCTTAACAGCGAGCACGCAAACCGTTATCCGCACGAATTTTCGGGCGGTCAACGTCAACGTGTAGGTATTGCACGTGCTTTGGCGGTTAACCCCGAATTTATTGTTTGTGACGAACCCGTTTCGGCACTTGACGTTTCTATTCAAGCACAGGTTGTAAATATGTTTGAAGACTTGCAGCAGGAACTCGGTCTTACCTATTTATTTATAGCACACGATTTAAGTGTTGTAAGACACATTTCTAACCGTATAGGTGTTATGTATTTAGGTAAACTTGTTGAATTGGCTGACAGTTACGAACTCATATCACACAGTGTACACCCGTACACCAAGAGTTTGATTTCGGCAATACCCGAAGCCGATCCTAAAATTGCACGTGCGTCAAACCGTATAGTTTTGCAGGGCGATGTACCAAGTCCGCTTAATCCACCAAGCGGTTGCAGATTCCGTACACGTTGCCCATATGCCGATGAAAGATGTGCCGCAGAATGCCCCGAATTCCGTGAGGTATCACCGGGCCACTATGCTGCGTGTCATCATCTTGACAAGGTTAATTAATTAGGTATTTATTGCGTTGCAGGAACGCAGTATATATAAATTTTATCAAGCGGTAAACCCGCTAAAGAAAGAGGAGATATTAATGAAATTCAAGAAATTACTTGCAATTTTATTAACTGCTGTTCTTTTTGTTACTGCTTTTGCAGGCTGCGGAAAGAAAGAAGCAGATGGCATCACTGTTCAAATCGGACCTAACCCTGAAACTCTTGATCCGGCTCTTAACAGTGCTGTTGACGGTGGTAATATGCTTATTACCCTTTTTGAAACCCTTCTCATCATTGATGAGAACAACGATGTTCAGCCCGGTCAGGCTGAAAAGTACACCGTTAGTGATGACGGTCTTACCTGGACATTCACAATGCGTGACGGTCTTAAATGGTCAGACGGTACAGAACTTAACGCTAAAGACTTTGAATACACCTTCAAACGTATCGCTGACACTTCTCTTGCAGCACCTTATGCTGAAACAGTTATCGGTATGATTGACGGTTATGAAGATGCTATCGGTAATCCTGATGCTGACGGCAACCCCACAACAACACCCGATAAAGAATTACTCAACGTTAAAGCAAGTGAAGACGGTAAAACTCTTACCATCGTTCTTTCATGGCCTTGCTCATATTTTGACAAGATCGTTGCTTTCGGTACAATGAGTCCTGTTCAAAAGGCTACTGTTGAAGCAAACGGTGATTCTTGGGCAACTGATCCTGAAACATACGTATGTAACGGTCCTTACAAAATCACTTCTTGGACACCTTCAGAAAAAATCGTTTGCGAAAAGAACGAAAACTATGTAGGTGGTTGGGACAGCGAAAGAATCGTAAACAACAAACTTACATTCTTGCTTCTTGAAGATTCAAGTGCTGCTTACGCTGCATATAACAGCGGTACCGCACAAATGATCAAAGACGTTCCTACCGAAGAAATCGGCAGCCTTAAAAAAGCAGAAGACGGCGGCGATTTCTATGTAGATACCATTCTCGGTACATACTACATCAACCTTAACCTTGACAAAGAACCTTTCAACGACGTTAACGTTCGTAAAGCACTTTCACTCTCTATTGACCGTGAACACATTGCTAACGTAATTATGGACGGTACATATTCTGCAGCATACAACTATGTAGGCCCAGGCGTTGTTGACAGCGAAGGTATGTTCTTAGACAACGCTGTAGCTACTAATGACGGTAAAACATATATCAGCGAAGATTATGAAGCAAACCTTGCAGCCGCTAAACAGGCACTTGCTGATGCAGGTTACCCGAACGGCGAAGGTTTCCCGCTTATTACATACTCAACCAACGATTCAGGTTACCACAAAGTTCTTGCTGAATACTTAAAACATGTATGGGAAGAAGAACTCGGTATTACAATGAATATTGATGTTGTTGACTGGCAGGCATTTACACCTCAACGTCGTGCAGGTAACTACCAAATCGCACGTAACGGTTGGGTAATGGACTACAACGATGCATCAAATATGATCGAATTGTTCTACTCTTCAAACGGTAACAACGACGGTAAGTACAACAACCCTGCATTTGATGCTGCTATTGACGCATCAAAAGTTGCTGACAAAAATGTACACTTTGAAAAACTCCACGAAGCAGAACAAATCGTTAGTGAAGACTACGGTTTTATTCCTGTTGCTTACTACAACGATTTCTGGCTCCAGACTTCAAGCCTTAAAGGTACATGGCACAGCCCATACGGCTACTGGTATTTACAGTATGCTTACCTTGCAGACTAATTTAATTTGAATTAAATATTTGTCTGACTGTTAAGTCATAAAAAAGACGGTGTCCACTTAAATTGTGGGCACCGTTTTTTGCTTTTTGTGTTGAAGAAAGTGTTAAACTGTGTTATATTATTATATATGAATCAGTAGGAGAATTTATTTTTATGAGTGTTAAAGAACGATTTTTAAAATATGTTACTTTTTCGACTGCATCTGATGAAAACAGTAACACTTTTCCTTCAACTGAAGGTCAAATTGATTTTGCGGATTTTCTTGTAGAAGAACTTAAATCGATAGGTGTCACCGATGCCGAACGTGACTGCAACGGCTATGTTTACGGTCATATAGCGGCAACGTCGGGTTTTGAAAACTGTGCAAAAATAGGTCTTATTTCGCATATGGATACTTCGCCCGATGCAAGCGGCGAAAACGTTAAACCGCAAACAGTAAAATTTGACGGCAAAAATTTGCCTATGATACCCGATTGTTATGTAGGTTGCGATATGATTGTATCCGACCGTACAACCCTGCTCGGTGCCGATGATAAGGCAGGCGTTGCCGAAATAGTTGCCGCTTGTGAGCAAATTATTAAATCCGATATAAATCACGGAAAAATTTGTATATGCTTTACACCCGATGAGGAAATCGGTTGCGGTGCCGACCGTTTTGATTTTGACCGATTTGATGCCGACTATGCCTACACGGTAGACGGCGGCGAACTCGGTGCTATTGAGTACGAAAATTTTAATGCGGCATCGGTAAAACTTGAAATTGCAGGTCTTAATACGCATCCGGGTTCTGCAAAAGGTAAAATGCGTAATGCGGCACTTTACTTAAATGAGTTTATAAATATGTTGCCTCCTGCCGAAACACCCGCTAACACCGAAAATAAAGAGGGCTTTTACCATATAAATTATATCAACGGTGACGAAACAAACGCCGAATTGCATATGCTTATTCGCGATCACAGTAAATCGCTTTTTGAAAAGCGAAAAGATTTTGTTAAAACAACGGTTGAATTTTTAAATAAAAAATACGGTAAAAACACTTTTAGCCTTGATATTACCGACAGTTATTACAATATGGTTGAAATTATTAAAGATAATATGCACATAGTAAACCGTGCCGAAACCGCTATGAAAAACTGCGGTGTAGAGCCGTTTTTAACCGCAATAAGAGGCGGCACCGACGGTGCAAGGCTGTCATTTGAAGGTTTGCCGTGCCCCAACCTTTCAACAGGCGGACTTAATTTTCACAGTATTTATGAGGCAATTCCCGTTGAAGCACTCTATAAAATGACCGATGTTATAGTGAATATTATATCGGAAAATTAATATAAACTTAAAAAAGGAGATAGTTTTTATGCCGCTTGTCAAAAAAGTAAATCATATTTTTGAACCTAACCCATTGGCATGCGGTCAAGCGGTTCTTGCAATGCTTACAGGCGTAGATGTTTTTGAAATTATAACATTGGTAGGCACCGAAAAAGAAACTAAACTCTCGGATATGAAAAGCATATTAAAACAGTTTGATATTGCTTTCAAAGACAATAAAATTTCTGTTGACAAAAAGTGTGAATTGCCGCCCGTGGCGTTGCTTAGCCTTGAAACACCAAAGTGTTGGCATTGGTCACTTTTTTTTGACGGCAAATTCTACGACCCCGAATACGGTGTGCTTGATGATTTTCCACCGTCAAACCGCCGCTTTTTTTGGGAAATATTAACTTGACAATATTATTTAATAATATTAAAATATACTATATTTTACAGCAAGGATGATTACGTATGGTAAAGGTTTCTCCGTCGGTTTTAACCGCCGACTTTTTAACACTAAGTGACAGCATTAAACAATTAGAGGCAGCAGGGGTAGATATGTTGCATCTTGATGTTATGGACGGCATTTTTGTGCCTAATATTTCTTTTGGTAATCCCGTTATAAAATCAATAAAGGCACATACAAACTTACCGCTTGATGTTCACCTTATGATTGACCGTCCGCACAGATACATTGAAGAATTTGCAAAATATGCCGATTTATTGGGCTTTCATTATGAAGCGGGTTCTGACAATGCCTCTACCTTGAAAAAAATAAGGGAACTCGGTTGCAAATCTTGTATAACCATTAAACCGAAAACCGAACCGCAAGAAATTTTTGACCTTTTGCCCCTTTGCGATATGGTGCTAGTTATGTCGGTAGAACCGGGATTCGGCGGTCAAAAATTTATGCCGCAATCACTCGACAAGGTAAGGGCAATTAAGACAGAGTGTGTGCGTCGCAATCTTGATATCGACATTGAAATTGACGGCGGCATTAATGCCGAAACCGCACCTTTGGCCGTTGAAGCAGGTGTAAACGTATTGGTGGCAGGTAATTATTTGTTTTCTGCCGAAGATATGGGTGCACGTGTACGTGAAATTAAATCACTTTAAAAAAGCCTTTTTAATTTTTTCGATTGCCTGTGTTTTGCATACCGATTTATAATTTGATTTTATTTCGGCAAGGTGCAGTCGGTCTTCATAAATAATAAACTTTGAATTTTTATTCGGCATTTTAAAAGCGGTTATAACCATTTGATATGTACCCGATTTTGTATACAGTTTGCTGTTAAAAATATTTTGTGAACTTGTATTGCAGGCAAAATCAAGCATATCGTTACTTGTGTTAAAAAATACTGCGTATTCATACAGTTTTAATCTTTGCTTTTTTTGAATACAAAATTTATATTTTTTCATATAAAGCACCTGTGCGTTTTAACTGTTATGTGGCAAAAAAGATTTATAATTTACCGCACTTTAGCGGTGTTTTAAGGAGAATAATTATGGAATATATGCATTTAAAAAGCGGTACCGATGTACGCGGTGTGGCTTCTGACCTTGGCGGCAAAGCCGTAGAATTAACCGATACTGCTGTTTACGATATTGCAGCGGCGTTTGTTGTGTGGTGTGTAAACCGTTTTAACAAGGCTTCAAACGAACTTAAAATCGCTGTCGGTCACGATTCACGCATAACAGCCGACCGCATAAGCAACTGTGTAAAAACGGCACTTGTAAAGGCAGGCGTTACTGTTATTGATTGCGGTTTGGCATCAACCCCCGCAATGTTTATGACAACGGTAGATTTACATACCGATGCCGCAATTCAAATTACGGCAAGCCATCACCCGTTTGACCGTAACGGACTTAAATTCTTTACCGGTGAAGGTGGATTAGAAGGTGCTGATATTACCGCTATATTAACTATTGCCAAAAATGGCGAGGAATGTATAAGCGAAACCGACGGTGCGGTTGAGTGCTGTGACTATATGACAGACTATGCGGCACGCCTTCGCGATATGATAAAACGTGAAGTAGGCAAGGGTGAAAAACCGCTTAAAAATTATCACATTGTGGTAGATGCAGGCAACGGTGTTGGCGGATTTTATGCCAACAACGTGTTAAAACCGCTTGGTGCCGATGTTTCGGGCAGTCAGTTCTTAGAACCCGACGGTATGTTCCCAAATCATATACCTAATCCTGAAAACAAACAGGCTATTGAAAGCATTTGCGGTGCGGTAAAAGCCGCTAAAGCCGATTTTGGCGTTATATTTGACACCGACGTTGACCGTGCAGGTTGTGTTGACGGTGACGGCGTTGAAATAAACCGTAACCGACTTATCGCACTTGCGGCTTATATTGCTTTAGGCGGCAAAAAGGGCGGCACAATAGTTACCGACTCGGTTACTTCTGACGGACTTAAAAAGTACATTACCGAAGATTTAGGCGGTGTACATTACCGTTACAGACGCGGCTACAAAAACGTTATTGACAAGGCTATAGAACTTTGCAATCAAGGTATAGAATGTCCGCTTGCTATTGAAACTTCAGGTCATGCCGCTTTGCGTGAAAATTACTTTTTAGATGACGGTGCTTATCTTGCTACAAAAATTATAATTGAACTTGCCAAAGGCACCGATATAAAGGCATTGCTCAGCAATATGGAAATGCCCTCTGAAGAGGCGGAATACCGCTTTAATATTAAGTGTAAAGATTTTAAACCCTATGGCGAATCGGTAATTGACGCTTTAGAAGATTTTGCAAAATCAAATTCCGATTACGTTATCGCTGATGATAACCGCGAGGGCATACGTGTTTCTACAAAAGACGGTTGGTTCTTGCTTAGAATGAGTGTGCACGACCCCGTAATGCCCATGAATTTTGAAAGCAATGTTTCGGGCGGCATAGAGGTTATGAAAAACGGTTTAAGAGAATTTTTCGGCAAATTTACCGACCTTGAAATTCCTGCCGATTTTTAATTGCAACCAAAGAATTATAATATTTGAAATGCAGACAGTATTCTATAAAAAGGATACTGTCTGTTTGTGTGTAGCAAAATTAAACCGTAAACCCCAACATATACAAAATCAATAGTTGCTATATTGTAAATTTTTTTCTTTTTGGATTGACTTTAATAACCTGATATTGTAAAATAATTACAGAATTAAAATTAAAATATTAGGGGGAATTTTAATGAAACCCGTTTATAAACGTATTTTGCTTAAATTAAGCGGTGAAGTTCTTGCCGGTGAAAAGGGCACAGGCATTGACTTTGATAAAGTTAATGAGGTTTGCAAAGCGGTAAAAGAATGTGTTGATTTAGGTGCCGAAATTGCCATTGTTGTAGGTGGCGGTAACTTTTGGCGTGGTAGAAGCAGCGGCGATATGGACCGCACCCGTGCCGATCATATGGGTATGCTTGCCACAACCATTAATTCATTAGCACTTTGTGATTCGCTTGAGCAGTTGGGCGTTGACGCACGTGTGCAAACCGCTATTGAAATGCGTCAGGTTGCCGAACCTTATATTCGCAATAAGGCTACACGTCACCTTGAAAAAGGCAGAGTTGTTATTTTTGGTTGCGGAACAGGTAATCCTTTCTTCTCAACCGATACTGCGGCTGCTTTACGCGGTGCCGAAATAGGTGTTGATGTTATATTCAAAGCAACAAACGTTGACGGCGTTTATGACAGCGATCCTAAAACCAATCCAAACGCTAAAAAGTACGATACACTTACTCATCACGATGTTTTGGCACAACAACTTCACGTAATGGACTCTACTGCCGCATCACTTTGTATGGATAATGGCATAGATATACTTGTATTCAACCTTAACAATCCGCATAACATTGTTGATGCTTTATGCGGCAAGCCCATAGGCACACTTGTAAAATAATTTTAACAGGAGCATTTTTATGAACGAATTACTTAAACATACCGAAGAAAAAATGAAAAAATCAATTGACGCTTTAGAGCGTGAATATAAATCAATAAGAGCAGGCCGTGCAAATGCATCGGTTCTTGACCGTGTTAACGTTGATTATTACGGTGTACCTACTCCCGTTCAGCAAATGGCGGCTGTATCTGTACCGGAACCACGTACATTGCTTATCACCCCTTGGGACAAAACAACCCTTAAAGATATTGAAAAAGCAATTCTTACTTCTGAAATAGGTATTAATCCGCAAAATGACGGCACAAGCATTCGACTTAATTTTCCGCCCCTTACCGAAGAACGCCGTAAAGATATTGTAAAAGATATACGCAAAAAAGGCGAAGAGGCCAAGGTTGCGGTTCGTAACCAACGCCGTGACGCACTTGATAAATTAAAGGGACTTAAAAAGTCAAATTCGATTACCGAAGATGACGAATCAAACGGAGAGAAAAAAATTCAAAATCTTACAGATAAGTTTTGCAAAGAAATAGATGCAATTCAGTCTGATAAAGAAAAAGAAATAATGGAAATGTAAGATAAAGCGGATTTTTTAATCCGCTTTATTTGTAATTTTTTTGAAAGAGGTTAAAATATAAATGCCTATTTTTAAAAAGAAAAAAATTGCCGAAAGGGTACTGCCTACACATATTGCCATAATTATGGACGGCAACGGCAGATGGGCAAAAAAACGTTCTTTGCCAAGAACTGCAGGTCATGCGGCAGGCAGTAAAAATTTTAAAGACATTGCACGTTATTGCAATAAAATCGGTCTTAAATATTTAACCGTCTATGCCTTTTCTACAGAAAATTGGAAAAGACCTAAAGAAGAGGTAGATAACATAATGAAAATCTTTAAAGAGTATCTTGAAGATGCCAAAAACTTTAAAGATGAAAATATAAAGGTGCAATTTATAGGTGAACGCAGCGTTTTAAGTGATGATATTCAACGTCTTATGAAAGAGTCGGAAGATGCTTCGCGTAATGCTACGGGTTTGCATCTTAACATTGCAATCAATTACGGCGGACGTGATGAGATTGTTCACGCAGTAAAAAATATTATAAACAGTAAAATCAGTCCGGATGATATTACCGAGGAATTGATTTCAAATAATCTTTATACGGCAGGTCAACCCGATCCCGATTTTATTATAAGGCCAAGCGGTGAATACCGTCTTTCAAATTATTTGATTTGGCAATCGGCTTACAGCGAATATTGGTTTTCGGATATATTATGGCCTGATTTTAAACCCAAAGATTTAGATAAAGCAATAGATGATTACAATATGCGAAACCGACGTTTCGGCGGTGTATAGGAGGATTTTTTGTATGAAACAACGCATAATATCAGGCGGTGTTATGACGGGTATAGTGGTTTTGGCTTTAATACTCGGTCTTAATTTTAATTCGGCTATAATAACGCTCTTTTTAGCGGTTATTGCCGCAATCGGAACATGGGAGTTTGTTTGCAACGCAATAGGCTTAAAAGATAAAGTTTTTCAAATTATGCCTATGGTATATACTGCGGTCATTGTTCCAATAATATCCGAATGGCTTGAAAACACCTTGAGAATGTCATTGTTTTTCAACGGCAACGGCACAACTATGGAAGTATATCCCGAACAGATTTATATTCCGTTTATAGCCGCAATGGTAACGGTGGTTTATTTTCTTGCCTGTGCGGTGCTTATTTTAATAAAACAGGAAGAATTAAACGTCGAAAAAATAGTATCACTTTGTGCAATGCCGCTGTTTTTAGCCTTTGCATTTTCTGCTATAAGCAGTATTATTACCGCTACAAGCGGAATATATTATTTACTGTTGGTTCTTAATTTTTCGTGCGTGTGCGATATCGGTGCATATTTTGTAGGCGTTAATTTCGGCAAAACAAAACTCTGCCCGCAAATCAGCCCTAATAAAACGGTTGAGGGTGCATTGGGCGGTATGGCATCAAGCCTTGTTTTCACCTTGATTGTAACATTATGTTTCGGTAAATTCAGTTTTATAATTCCTACATTTTTAGTTACAATACCATTGTGTGCCGTAGGTATAATAGGCGATTTATTCGCTTCAATAATTAAACGTAAAACAGGCATTAAAGATTACGGCTATTTAATACCCGGTCACGGCGGTGTGCTTGACCGTGTTGACAGCATAATGTTTGTTGCAACAGCCGTTTATTGCCTTGTGTTTGCAGGTGTTATTTAATGAAAAAACTTATTATTTTAGGTTCTACGGGTTCTATAGGCACTCAAACACTCGATATTGTACGTGCCAACCCCAATAAATATAAAGTCGTCGCTTTAGCGGCAGGTAGCAATGTAAAATTGCTTGAATCACAAGCACGTGAGTTCGGCGTTAAAAAGATTGCGGTTTTTAACGAAACTGCGGCATCAGAACTAAAACTCTGCCTTGCCGATACCGATATTACGGTTTTATCGGGTGCGGAGGGCGTTTGTGAAATCGCCGCATCAGACGGTGATATTGTTGTAAATGCAGTAGTAGGCATTGCAGGGCTTAAACCCACACTTGCTGCCATTGACAGCGGCACAACCGTTGCTCTTGCCAATAAAGAAACACTTGTAACAGGCGGCGAAATAGTAAAGCGAAAACTTGCCGAAAAAAATGTAAAACTTTTGCCTGTTGACAGCGAACATTCGGCGATTTTTCAGTCGCTTCAAGGTGCACCTAAAAGCAGTTTAAAAAAGATACTGCTTACTGCATCGGGCGGTCCTTTTTTCAGTAAAAAACGTTCTCAACTAGAAAACGTTACCGTAAAAGAAGCACTAAATCATCCAAATTGGTCTATGGGTGCTAAAATAACCATAGACAGTGCTACGCTTATGAATAAAGGTCTTGAGGTAATCGAGGCGGTGCATTTGTTTGATGTTTCAGCACAGCAAATTGAAGTGCTTGTTCATAGGCAAAGCATACTGCATTCTGCGGTTGAACTTTCAGACGGTGCCGTTATTGCACAACTTGGCACGCCTGATATGAAATTGCCTATACAATATGCACTCACTTACCCCGAACGTGATATGTGTTTTGAACATCTTGATCTGTTTAAGGCAAATACCTTAACTTTTGAAAAGCCCGACACCGACACCTTTAGGGCGTTGCCGCTGTGTATTGAGGCAATAAACCGTGGTGGACTGTATCCTACAGCGGTAAACGGTGCTAATGAAGAATCGGTTAAACTGTTTTTAGAGGGCAAAATTAAATTTTTGCAAATTGCCGAACTAAATGAAAAGGCAATGAATGCTTGCGAAAATAAAACTGATTTTACTGTTGAAGACATTTTTGCGGCAGATGCCGCCGCACGCAATGTTGTGCGTAACAGTATAAAATAATTTTTTAGGTTGTGATTACAATTTCTGCTTTTTTAAACGTTTTGAATAACATTTGGCCTTATGCGGTGGCTATTGTTTTGTTTTTAATTCTTATTATAATACACGAATTCGGTCATTTTATTGCCGCAAAACTTTTAGGGGTTCGAGTTAATGAATTTGCTGTAGGTTTTGGTCCTAAACTTTTCGGTTGGGGCAAGGGCGAAACAAAATACGCCGTAAATTTAGTGCCGCTTGGCGGTTATTGTGCTATGGAAGGCGAAGACGAAGCAAGCGGTGATGAGCGTGCCTTTTGCAACAAAGCACCTTGGCGTAGATTTTTAATAGTTGTTATGGGTGCCGTTTTCAATTTAATTTTAGGTCTTTTGTTGGTAGCCCTTACATTAGTACCTGAAAAAAAGTTTACCACAACTACAGTTTCATCTTTTCACGAAAGTGCCGTAAGTTCACAGCACGGTTTAAAGGTTGGCGACAAAATTGTTGCGGTAGACGGCAGAAAAATATTTTCAACCTACGATTTAAGTTACGCTTTCAGTAATATTGAGGGTGGCGAAATAGATATAACCGTTAAACGTGACGGCAAAAAAGTTAATCTTGAAAATGTTAAGTTTGAAAGTAAAGAAATAGACGGCATAAATTACCTCACGGTAGATTTTTATGTTGAGGGTAAAGATAAAACTTTCACAAGTTTTATATCGCATACGGTTGATACATCTGTTTCATACTGTGCGGTGGTTTACCGTTCACTTATTGATTTAATAAGCGGAAAATACGGCATAAGTGCTATGTCGGGTCCTGTTGGTGTTACCG
>CAZUYL010000029.1:0-15276 GCA_964624945.1 uncultured Ruminococcus sp.
AACCGAGTGTTTGAAAAAACACTCGGAAAACGTTTACCAATTTACCTGCCAACGTTTTGAATATTTACCGCTGGCATGTTTATTTTCGGTTTGTTTATTTGTTTTTGAATTTTGAATTTTTTCGTTTAACAGACTGTCAAATTCATCACAGTCAAATGGAAGAGTTACGGTTTTACCACCCTTCCAACTTGACAAATATGCTGCATTGGAAATTGTGAGTTCGTAAATACCGTCAGTACCGGGAGATAACAACTCTTCATTATACAAAATAGAATTCACGTAATTTTGAATAATCAACTTGTGTGCCGATACATTTGAATTTTCAGAAACAAATTCCGTATAATCGCATTTAACTGTAGGATACAGTTCGGTTGAATTAACACAGATATCACGTTCGTTTTCGGGCAAACGCCAATGTTTAAGAACACCGCTTTCAATAACAATTTTACCGAGTGTACCCGAAATTTCAAGACGATTTGTGCCTGGAAATTCGCCTGTTGAAGTAATAAATACACCCGTTGCACCGTTTTCATAACGTGTGCGTATAATTACGTCATCTTCAACTTCAATGTTGTGATATTTGCCAACCTCACAATCGGCGGAAATTTCACACGGCATACCGCAAATCCATTGCCATAAGTCAAGATTGTGCGGTGCCTGATTTAAAAGTACGCCGCCGCCTTCACCTAACCAAGTGGCACGCCAACCTGCAGAATTATAATAGTGCTGTGTGCGGTACCAATTTGTTATAATCCACACTGTGCGTTTAAGTTCACCCAAAGCACCGCTTTTAACGATTTCACGTGCTTTTGCAAAGACATCGTTTGTGCGTTGATTAAACATAATTGCAAACTTTTTATCAACCGTTTTGGCAAGATTATTAATGGCATTTGCTTTACTAACGGTTATGTCAACAGGTTTTTCAACCAAAACATTAAGTCCGCTGTTTAAAGCATCGGTTGCGATATCGCAATGTAATTTATGCGGAGTTGAAACTATAACGGCGTCAATAAGTCCGCTGTTAAACATAGTTTTATAATCATCAAAAATTTTGACACCGTTATAATTGTTTTCACAAAATTGTCGGCGTTCGGGTAAAATATCGCAAACTGCGGCAAGAACAGCACCTTCTATTTCGTTACCGAAAAGCGTATTAGCGTGTGCCGTACCTATGTTGCCTATTCCTACGATACCTATACGAACATTATTCATAACTACACCTGCTTTTATTTTGCTAAACTACCGTATGTGCCGCGTGTATCAGCAAATACTTCAACAACATTTTCTTTCTTTTTAGAAGTTGCTACACGTTTCATAAGTTCTTCAT
Source organism: uncultured Ruminococcus sp. (assembly GCA_964624945.1). GTDB lineage: Bacteria > Bacillota > Clostridia > Oscillospirales > Acutalibacteraceae > UBA737. The sequence goes on from CAZUYL010000029.1 coordinate 1,328, forward strand.
AGTAGAGGTCTTCATCGAACGGTAATTCAATTTCTTTACCCAAGAAGTCAGAGAGGTGCATAGCATTTGAAAGCATCAAACCGTTAATACCCTCTTTACCTTCAGCTACAAGAGGTGTGCCGTGCAAAATTTTGCCTGCCCAAGCGTTAAGAACGCCAACGTGCTGCGGGTTACCGCTTTCAAGTTCAACGTCAACAACGTGTGTAGGAATATTTGCAAATACATCTTTAGTGTTTTTGGTAAATTCAGATGTTTTTTCATCAAATTCTGTAACGGTAAGAACATCATTTTCAACTACTAATTTAGCACCGTCTAATTGAATTTCAAAACGGTTAGAACCGCAACCGTCACCTGTTGTGGTAACAAACACGCCTGTTGCACCGTTTTCATACTCAACAAATGTAGTTACATCGTCATCAACTTCGATATCGTGCCATTTACCGTATTTAATTTTTGAAAGAACTTTAACAGGCATACCGCAAATCCATTGCCAAAGATCTAATTGGTGAGGACATTGGTTAAGCAAAACGCCGCCGCCTTCACCTGCCCAAGTAGCACGCCAATCGCTTGAATTGTAGTATGCTTGTGAGCGGTACCAGTTTGTAATAAGCCAGTTTGTGCGGCGAATTTCACCGTATTTACCTGAATGAACCAATTCGTGCATTTTGCGGTAAACAGGGTTTGTACGTTGGTTAAACATCATACCGAAAACAACTTCAGGGTGTTTTTCTGATTCAGCAATCATTTCACGAACCTGTTTTGTATAAACACCTGCAGGTTTTTCACACATTACGTGAATACCGCGTTTCATACATTCGATAGAATATGTTGTGTGGTCATAGTGCGGAACTGCAACCAAACAAGAATCAATAATACCGCTGTCGAGCATTTCAATAGCATCGGTGAAATAAGTGATTTCTGCATCGGGGTTTTGCTCTTTTGCAAAGTCAATTCTTTTAGGGTTTTTATCACAAATTGCAACTAATTCAACTTCGGGGCATTTGCCACTCATAATGTTGCCTGCGTGACCTGAACCCATATTACCGTATCCAATTATACCAAGTTTAATTTTACTCATAATAATTTTCCTCTCTTTCAATTAAAAGCCGCAAGAATGTAGGTAATCATAACTGCGTTTAATACAATCAAACGGATTTTCACCGTGACATTCATCCTGTTCAACAAGCATATACTTAACGCCGCAAGTTTCTGCTTTTTCAAACACACGGTCAAAGTTTATATTGCCTTCGCCAATAACTGCTATATTATCCGTAAAAGTTTTAAAGTCTTCACAATAAGCATAGTCTTTAAGATGAATAATAGGTAATCTACCTGAAAATTTTTCAATCCATTCAGCAGGATTTCCGCCGCCTGCCTGAACCCAGAATGTATCAAGAATAAATCCTAATTCATCGGGTGAAAAATGCTCAGCAACACGCTCTAAAATACATTTACCGTCTTCTTTCAAAAACTCTTTAGCGTGATTATGATACATAAACATTTTTCCGTTTTCTTTCAATGTTTTTGCAATCGGAGAAAACTTTTTAGCAAAATCATCAAATGTGAAGCCTTCGCGTGTTAAAGAAAAATCGAAATAACCCAAACCTACATGATCGCAACCGAAAACATCATGATCTTTACAAATTTGAACAGGGTTTTCAATAAGTTTTGCTTCGGGAATATGTGTAAGAACGCATTTTAAACCGTTTTTATCAAGTTGTTCTTTAAGCCATTGCGGTTCATAATCGCAAACACCACTTATTTGAACATTTTTGTAACCGATGTCGGCAACTTTTTTTAATGTTTCGGCAAAATCGTCAAGATTTTTGCAATAGTCACGCAAAGTATAAAACTGAATACCTATTTCCATAATAGTAATTCCTTTCTAATTATAAAGTGTTTTCTAAAAGATTCTTAAATGTTGTACAAGCAAAATCAAATGCAGATTCGTTATTATCAAAAGTAATTTCACCTACATTGCTTTCTTCACCGTCACGTTCAAGACCTTTAAGACCTACAAATTCCATAAGATGCGGTTCCATGGTAAATACTGTACCGCCGTTTGCAACATATTCGGGAATAATAATGTTGTAAGCACCGTCACCCTGACCTGCAGGAACAATAACACCGTCTGACATACGTGCATCTTTAATATGTAAATATTTGGTTCTGTTTTTCAACATATTCCAAGCACCTACAGGATCAACTTTACATTGAACAAAATTAGCGGTATCGAAAATACCTTCCATTTCAGGAAATGTATTAAGAATTTCAAGGCAACGTTCAGCAGTGTCGCCGTAGATACCTTTTTCGTTTTCGTGGCAGAAAACAACGCCCGAACCACTCATTACGTCAAGCATTTTGCCAAGTCGGTCAATAACTTCGCCCTTATAATCGTCGGGGTTTTTATCTTTAGGAATAAAGAATGAAAAAGCACGTAGGTTTTGACACTCTAAAATATGTGCAATTTCGATTGTGTGTTTTAATTTTTCAAGGTGCTCGGCAAAATCGTCTTTTTCAATATCTATTTTGCCTATCGGAGAACCGATTGACCAAGTAGTAAAACCTGCAGCGTCAAGTTTAGCCTTTACCTCTTTTGCCTTTTCAAGTGTAATGTCCGAAATTGTTTCATCGTCAACAACACGAATTTCAAGACCTGAAAGACCATTGCGTTGCATAGCCTTTATTTGATCGTCTAATTTGGGGCTTGCTTCATCGGCAAAAGCAAAAATTTTTAAATTGTTACTCATAAAATATTACCGCCTTTCAAAAGCAATATTTATACACCTGAATATGCCGAGAAACCGCCGTCTACAGGAACAGTAATACCTGTTACAAAGCCTGATTTTGTTTCGTCAAGCAACCACTCAACTGTACCCAATAATTCTTGGGCTTCACCGAAACGTCCCATAGGTGTAGAACGCAAAATTTTATCGGTACGGGGTGTTGGTGTGCCGTCTTCATTAAATAGCAATGCACGGTTTTGGTTTGAAACAAAGAAACCGGGGGCAATAGCATTAACACGGATACCCTCTTTTGCAAAGTGAACTGCAAGCCATGATGTGAAGTTGGTTACAGCGGCTTTTGCAGCAGAGTACGCCGGAATTTTTGTAAGCGGACGGTAAGCGTTCATAGAAGAAACGTTAAGAACCGAGCAACCTTCACGACCTATCATATCCGGCATAAATACCTGACTAGGTAAAAGAACGCCTTTGAGGTTGAGGTCGAATACAAAGTCGAAACCTTTTTCATCAATGTTAAAGAATGTAAGAAGATCTTGAGCGTTTTCGTCACCTTTAACGTATTCTTCGTGTGCAGTTGTACATTTGGGGTTATTTCCGCCTGCACCGTTTATCAATATATCGCATTTGCCGAAATCGGTAAGAACAGCCTGATGAACTTCTTCAATGTTTGCTTTATCAAGGCAGTTGCATTTATATGCTTTAGCAATACCGCCGTCAGCTGTGATATCGTCAACAACCTTTTGTGCTGCCTCTTCGTTAAGGTCAAGAAGAGCGACCTTTGCACCTTTAGATGCTAAAAATTTTGCAAAACCTGAACAGAGTACACCGCCGGCACCTGTTACAACAATTACTTTTTCCATTATTTATTTTTCTCCTTTTCAAGTGTATCCCAAACACCAAGCATATACATAATGCCAAGTGCTCTATCATATAAACCGTATCCCGGACGAACAGTACCAGGTTTTTCACCCCAAAGATGTCTGCCGTGGTCGGGACGGATATATCCATCAAAACCGCAATCGTGATAGGCTTTAAGAATATCTAAAATGCCTGTATCACCGTCGCAGTCGCGGTGGCTTGCTTCAGAAAAGTCACCGTTTTCAAAGTGCTTAACGTTGCGTATATGTGCAAATGCTATTCTGTCACAATGTTTTCTCACAATGTCAGCAACTCGATTTTCGGGATTTGCATTAAGACTACCCGAACAAAGTGTTAAACAGTTATATGGGCTGTCAACCATTTTCAAGAAACGGTCGATGCTCTTTTCGTCAACGAGCAAACGCGGAAGACCGAAAATGTCCCATGGGGGATCATCCATATGAATAGCCATTTTAATTCCTGTTTCTTCACAAACGGGCATAAGTTTTTCCAAAAAATATTTAAGGTTAGCCCAAAGTTTTTCGTGATCTACGCCTTCGTATGCCTTGAAAAGTTCATCAAGTTTAGCCATACGTTCAGGTTCCCAACCGGGAAATGACATATTGTATTTTTCAGTAAATTCAAGAATATAATTTGCCATTGCATTGTAATCGTCTTGAATCATACCCTTTTCATAGAAAAGTGCTGTAGAACCGTCACCTACAGGATGAAATAAATCCGAACGTGTCCAGTCAAAAATAGGCATAAAGTTATAACATATTACTTTTACACCGAATTTTGCAAGATTGCGTATAGTTTGAATGTAATTTTCAATATACTTATCACGGGTAGGAAGACCGATTTTAATATCATCGTGAACGTTTACCGACTCTACAACATCAATATTAAAGCCGTATTTGTCGCATTGTGCCTTTACTTCGGCAATTTCATCCTCTTGCCAAATTTCACCGGGCATTTTGTCGTGCAACGCCCAAACAATTCCCGATACGCCGGGGATTTGTTTGATGTCTTGTAATGATATTTTATCATTACCCTCGCCGTACCAACGAAATGTCATTTGCATAAATTACACCTTCTGTTTTTAAAAATTTTCACAGTTTTTGCATAATAAATCATTTTACTGTTATATATATTATACAAAATTACTTTTAACAATTAAATTGCAAATATTATCTTAAAACATTGCAAATAGTATCAAAGTGTGTTATAATTACTTACGGTGATTTTATGAGTAAATATTTTTCATTTAAAGAGAACAATATATATTGCCATTATTACCGAGATGAAAAACCGATAAAAGATTCATTTAAAATGCATACGCATGATACTTGTGAACTTTATATTTTTATTTCGGGCAAAGGCAAGTTTTTGATAGAAGGTAACGAATATCCGCTTTACAACGGTGATATTTTGCTTATGCGACCTGCCGAATCTCATTACATAGACATTGACACTTCACGCCCGTATGAGCGTTTTTCGGTGCATTTTAATGACGATTTTTTCAATGCTTACGATAAAGACAATCATTTGCTTGAGGCTTATTTAAACCGTGAACCAGGTACATTTAACCGCTACACACGTGATGATTTTAAACCCGAAGTTTATAATTTGCTTGTTAACAATTTATTAGCCGAAACCGACAACCGACTTTTGCAAATTAGTTGTAATTTATTGCCATTGCTTAATGAAATTTATAAAGTTTACACTTCGGAACGTGACACCTTAACTTCGGGCAGGTCACCTATACAAAATATTGTGCACTATATTAACAATAACATAAACGATAACATAACACTCGACAGCATATGCAGTAAATTTTATATAAGCAAACCGCAACTGTGCCGCAACTTTAAATCGGCAACGGGTTCAACGGTGCAAAATTACATAAATGCAAAACGCCTTGTAAATGCAAAGCGAATGATGTCAAGCGGTATTTCACCTACAAAAGCGGCACAACTTAACGGTTTTAACGATTACTCCGTTTTTTACCGTGCTTTTTGCAAAGAATACGGCAAAGCACCAAAAAAAGAATATAATAAAACTTAAAAGAGTTCAGTTTTATACCGAACTCTTTTTTATAGTTAATTATTAATTTTTACAACATTTTTTACAGGGTTCATAACCTTGTGATACGGCTTCATCTTTTGTAATTGCAGTAGCGGTTTTCATACCGCTGCAACTTGATTTAACGTGATATTTTTTGCCCGATTTAGAAACCCAAACCGTTTGACTGTTTTGGGTATTAGATGCAGTAGTATCACTTTGTGTAGATGTTGCCGTATTGGAAGATGCGGTGTTATCGGTAAAATCGCTTGTGGTATTTTCAACTGTTTGTGATGTACTGTTTTCGGTAACACGTGAACTTTCATACGAACTGTTTGTGCTGCTAATCGAGTCAGTATCTGAATTTTCGGTTACATTAGAAACCACGTAATATATTTTAATTTCAACGTCGCTATTATATGCACAGCCCGATTCAAACAAAACATTGCCGTTAACTAAAACCGTAATTACGGTATTAGTTACACGTGTTTCTTTATCGTTGTCGGCAATTTGCGGCACTGAAATTACGTTTGTAAAGCCTGCATTTAATAATTCGGTTTCAATTTCCAAATACGGTTTACCGTTACAATAATAACTGTCAAAAGGCAAAATTGTCGTAACACTTGAGGTTGTGTTCGAAAAAGACAGTTCAGAAACAGCAGAATTTAAAGAAACAATGCCGTCTTGCGTAGTATTTGTTTCACAACCGAACAACGACAGTAAAATCAAGGCAATTATAGCGATTTTTAAATATTTCATAATATCAATCCTAAGTTAATATTTTTCAACAAAACTATGCTTTTCACCGCTGTCGCTGTCACGCCAACCGGGTATGGTTGCCATATTTACGTTGTGCAAACTGCGAAAAATACTGTCATCTACATTGGGATTTGTTTTTCGCAAATTTTTAACTAAGGTTTTCATTTCTTGCCTTTTTGAAAGCATTTCATCTTCGGCACTATCGGCTGTAAATTTGCAGGCACAACGCAAAAAATGTAAATCGTTATAATTTGCCCAAGCAATAATATCACGCTCTTTGACTTTATACAAAGGGCGAATTAACTCCATACCATCAAAATTAGTACTGTGTAATTTAGGCAACATTGTTTTTATTTCAGAAGAATACATCATACTCATAAGCAATGTTTCTATAACGTCATCCAAATGATGCCCTAACGCTATTTTGTTACAGCCTATTGCCTTTGCTTTAGCATACAAGGCACCTCTTCGCATTCTGGCACATAAATAACACGGTGAGCCGCCTGCAGTATAAGCAACATCAAATATATCGCTGTTAAATATTTCGGCATCAATACCGAGTGTTTTTAAATTTTGCTCAATGAATTTTCGGTTTTCAGGAGCGTATCCTGGGTCCATAACAATATATTTTAAGCTAAAAGGCACTTCACTGTGACGTTGAAGCAACTCCATACATTTTGCCAAAATCATAGAGTCTTTACCGCCTGAAATACACACGGCTATACAATCGTTGGGGCTAATTAATTTATACTCTTGAACGGCACCTATAAAGCCGTTCCATATTGTTTTACGGTATTTTTTAATAATACTGCGTTCTATTTCTTGGTATCTTTCAAGTTCACGTGCCAAAATATCACCTAAAATAATAAAAAATGTCAATGTCTGCATTTATTATACAAACATTGACAAAAAATTGCAATAAAATATTATTTTTATTCATTAATTGTGAGTTCTTTAATAGAACGCAACTGATAATTAATATGTTTAAGAAGTTCGGGTTTACGAAGTGCAACTGCCGAACCGCGTACAACACTATGTGTTGGGTCGTCGAGCATATGAACCGCAGTACCTGTATATTCCGAAATCAATTTATCCATACCGTTAATAAGCGAACCGCCGCCCGTTAAATATATGCCGTTAGAATTAATGTCGGACACCAAATCAGGATCTGTTTTTAAAAGTACAGTACGAATAGCATTACATATTGAATATGCGGTTTCTTTAATAGATTCGTATATTTCGGTTGAAGTTATTTCAAAACTTTCGGGTAGTCCCGTAAACACATTTCTGCCTTTGGCAACCATAGCAATTTCAACAGGTCTTTCAACAACGGTACCTATCTGTTTTTTTATAGATTCGGCCATCAATTTGCCTATTTCAATATTATACTCTTTGCGTATGTATTTCATAATTTGATCATCAAAATCAAAAGATGCTATTTTAAACGATTCACAGTTTGCTATACCGCCCATAGTAATTACGGCAATATCGGTAGTACCTGCACCTATGTCAACAATTAAATAGCCACGCGGTTTTGAAAAGTCAAGCCCTAAACCAAAAGCGACTGCAAGCGGACTTTCTATAACAGATATATTTCTGCCCCCTGCTGACTCAACTACGTTTGATAAAGAGTGATGTTGCAGTTCGGTAAGCCCCACAGGAAGCGTTGCGGTAATTTTAGGACGCATAATTTTGTTACCGAATGCCGAAGACATATACTCTTTTAACATACTTTCGGCAATATCGTATTCGGCAATTATTCCGTGTTTTATAGGAAACACACACTCTAAAGAGTCGGGTGTTCTGCCAAGGGTCTGCTTTGCTTTTTCACCAAAATATACGGGTTCCCAAGTTTCGCTGTTAACCGTAACCACACTGGGTAATTCAAGCACAATTTTTGAACTTGAAAAAATAACGGTTTTAGAAGAACCTATATCAATACCAATTTCCATAGCCATTACCAATCACCATAATATTTAAACTATTTTTTAGATTTATATTCTGTACCGAGCAACGTAATGCAATAAACTTTTTCAGCACCTGCATAAAGTAATGTTTTGGCACATTCATCAAGTGTTGCACCGGTTGTACGTATATCATCAATCAATAAAACCGAATTACCGTCTATTCTGAAATTATAATCAAATTTACCGTTTACGTTAGTAAGTCGATTTTTAATTGAAAGTTTATGTTGTTTACGTTTTCTGCTTTTACAATACAACAAATTATTTGAAAATTCAATATTTAATTTTTTTGCAACACAACCTGCCAAATAACCGCAATGGTCATAATTGAATTTACCGCCCAATAAAGTTTTACTGCGTGGCACCGAACAAACCAAATCAAATTTAACATCATTATACAGTTTATTTACCGCATTTACCATATCATCAACAAAAAAATTAACATAATGCTGACGCTTGTCAAATTTATATGCATAATAAATTTTTTGTGCCGCACCATCGTTTTTATAAACGGTAATTAATTTTTCAAAACGGTAAACGTGGTATTTGCAAACGCAATTTTCGGTTTCGTAACCGCAAACGGTACACAAATTTTCAAGATTGTTTTTCTTTAAATCGGATTTGCAATAATCACACAAAGAATAACGTTTTTCAATAATTTCACCGCAACACAAACATTTATTAGGATAAAACGTTTCTATTAAATCAGTTAAAATTTTCATTTTTATTCAAAAAATATTTAAGCATTGTGTACCTGAGTGTTTTGCGGTTATTCTCAGCCATTTGATAATACACATTTTCTCTGCCCACAATTATCAAAAGTTTTTTTGCACGTGTTACCGCTGTATAAAGCAGATTTCTATACAATAACTGTTTTGGTACATCAAAAAGCGGCAAAATAACACATTCAAATTCACTACCCTGACTTTTATGTACCGTAATAGCATATGCCAATTCAAGTTCACCTATATTTTCAGCAAAATATGTAACAGTTTTATCATCAAATTTAACGTTTAAAGTGCCTGTTTTAAGGTCGATTGAGGTTATGTAGCCGACATCTCCGTTAAAAACACCGTAACCGTCGGTTCCGTCATCACGTTGCCATTGTAAATCATAATTATTCTTAATTTGCATAACCTTATCGCCAATACGATAATATATGCCTTTATAACTTAACTGTGGTTTGGATTTTGAATTCGGATTTAAAACAGATTGCAATAAATTGTTAAGATTCACCGTGCCTGTTTGACCTTTTTTGGATGGACAAAGAACCTGAATATCGGTCAAATTATTGAAATTATAAGCCTGTGGCAAACGTGTTTCGCATAATTCTATAACAGTATCACAAACCAAATCGGAACGTTCACGCTGCAACATAAAAAAATCGGACGATTTATTTGAAAGGTTTGAAGATTCGCCGTTTATAATTGCGTGTGCGTTTGTAATAATTGTGCTTTTAAGTGCCTGTCTAAAAACCTTTTTTAAACAAACACTTGAAAATGTATCGGAATATAAAATATCATTCAAAACATTACCCGCCGATACACTTGGTAATTGGTCGATATCGCCAACTAAAATAATATGGCACGATAATTTTAAGGCACGCAAAAGACTTTCAAACAAAAGCGTATCAATCATTGATGCCTCATCAACTATAATTACCTGACATTCAAGTTGATTTTTTTGATTTCGGGCAAATTTTTGTTTGTTGTCAACACCCCACTCTGCCTCAAGCAAACGATGTATGGTTTTTGCATCTCTGCCCGTAAGTTCTTGCATACGTTTTGCCGCTCTGCCCGTAGGTGCGGCAAGTTGAATATCAATATCACGCTGTTCAAACAACTCGATTATTGCATTAAGAGTAGTGGTTTTGCCTGTGCCCGGTCCGCCTGTAAGCACAAAAAAATTGTTATTAAATGCGTTTTTTATTGCTTCACGCTGTAAACTTTCAAACTTAATACCGAGTTTATTTTCAACGTAATCTATTTCAAGTTCATCAACAACGGTATTTGCAGAATTATAATTTTTAGCGGCAATAAGTCGTGCGGATATGTACTCCTCTGCATTGTAGTATTCGTTTAACATTAAATAATCAACTTGTTCTGCGGTTATTGACCTAATGGCGAGTGAAAAAATCATTTTGTCACAAATTTCATCAATGCGTGATTTATCGGTATCGAGTAGATTAACCGCAACATTTATAAGTTTTTTACGTGGCAAACAAGTATGCCCGTTTAGTAAATTTTTTCGCAGTATATATTCTACACCCGACATAAGACGCAGTTCGTTATCGGGTGAGATTTTTAAATCAAAGGCAATTTTTTCAGCTTTTTCAAAAGAAAAATCAATTTCACCGTTGCATAAAATATACGGATTTTTTTTGATTTTTTCAGCCGACTCGGTACCTAAAGAATGAAAAATTTTTACACACTTTTCCATAGATACTTCATACGGTGACAAAAGCAGAGTTAATTCGCGTATGCCAAACTGCTTTTTGTATTCCTCTGAAATATTTAAAGCTTTTTCGGGCGATATTCCGCGAATGGTAGATAAATATTCGGGATTGTTTTGTATAACATCAAGCGAATCAGCACCGAATTTTTCAACAATGCGTTCAGCAGTTGTAGGGCCTACACCCTTAATAATACCCGAAGAAAGATATTTCAAAATGGCAACAACGGTTTTTGGTGCTACGGTTTCGTACATTGTAGCCGAAAACTGCTTGCCGTAAACTGCATGAACTGTATACTTACCGAAAAATTTAACATTATCACCTATCGACAAAAAGGGCAAAGTGCCAACAACGGTTATATGCTCTTTGCCAGATTTTACAACACATACGGTATAACTGTTTTCTTTATTTGCATATGTAATTTTTTCAACCGAACCGATAAGTTCGGCACCTTCGTTAATTTGATTATCAGTCATTATGTTCTAACTCCAAAACAAACCTATATAAATTACCGTAATCGGTTAAAACAATATTTTTGTTTGCTGAAAACTTTTTACAACAATCAAGTTGATTATCGGTTAAATTATCGGTAATTGCAATAATTCCAAAAGAAAATTCGGTTCCGTACCAAACTATTTTCTGCCATTGAAAAACAAGTTGATTTAAAGCACACTCACCGTCTAAAACAATAACAGAATAATTTTTAGATAAGGGTTGCGGTTTTAGCATCTTCATTTTTAAAATATGCAAAAAATCACAAACTCCGCCAACGCAAAAAGCAGTAAATAACAACAATAAAAACAGTTTAATCAAAGATACCACCTCATCACATATTATGCAAATAAGGCAGTATCCGATAATTATTTTGATTATTCGCTTAATTTAATTGATGTGCTGTAAGAACCTACCTGCCAAATGTTTTTGTAAACATCGGATTTTACCGTAACCTCTACGGTGTAATCACCTGCGGTTTTATCGGTAAGGACAACTACTGCATACAAATCGGTAGCGGTAATATTGTTTACAATTTCGGCAGGGCCGCAAATTTTTACATTGCGAATTCTGGCATCGGTTTTTGCGGTTAAGCCAGATGCAACACCTGTACATCTGATATTTTTAATATCAAAAGTTTTTTCTTGATATCCTGATACATCAACATCAACTGTAAAATAATCAATGCTGTCAAGCAATTTAACGCCATCAGGCAAGTTAGCCGAAACTTCAAAACAGCTGCCAATGTTAGCCTCATTGTTTTCGGTTGAAGATATTTTTCTGAAATCAATAGCCGACAGTGTAACATTTTCTATTTTATCTACAATTTCTGGAGTACCGATTATAGTAACCGAATTGTGATTGATTTTATATGAAATATCCCTTTCGGACATACCATCGGGCAAATTGGTAAACACAGCCTTGCAAGGCACGGTTGCTTTTTTGGAAATTGGTTGCAAAACCTTAGCACTTGTGTAAGACAATGTTAAATAAGAGTTTGTTATGATATTGTTGTCGGAATCATATACGGTGCCGTCGGTTGCATAGCGATATATAACTTTGCCGTTGCTGTCATAAAGTACAACATTTGTATCAAAATTTTGCGATGCATCAAGTGTTTCGTTAACTTCGGCAACAGTTTCTACGCTTGCGATTTTGTCAATAACGGTACGCGGACCTTTTACCGTAACAGTGCTTTGTTGCGAATCAACAACAACGGGTGTTTCTGCAACCAAACCGCTTGCGGCACTAACGCCGACAAGTTTAGGTGTTACGGTGAATTCTTTAACGTCAATATAATCCACCACAACATCTACCGTTGAGGGTGAAATTGTAGTAAATGTATATCCGCTTTTTGAACTGTTACGTGTGCCTATAATTTCTAAATTGTATGTTCCTGCGGAATTAATATCCGCAAGCGAAGCCGAAAGCACAAAATCGTCGGATTTTAAAGAACTGACAATATAATTCGGGCCGCTTACCGTCACGGTGAATTTTTGAGCGGCAATGTCAGAAACAATACCGAGTCCCAATTCGGAAGCCGCCGTGTTTTCTATAGAAATTGCGGCAGAAACATCGGTAAAAGTTTGAGTTCTTATCGGGTTTTCGGTCATAGTAATACCAACCCACATAGCAAATGCCAAAAGAAGTGAAAGTATCACCGTAAGACGTTTGTTATAAACAAGGTTGCCCAAACGCAAAAATTGAGGAATTTTAATCTTCATTATTATCCCCCTCTTTTTTTGAATTTACGGTATTTTTAGATTTATCGGATTTATCTTTAAAATTCTTTGTAAAATTATTAAACCAAGTTTTAAATACAGAGTCATTATCGGTAACATAAACATCAACAAGTTTTGATTTTAACTCATCGTATGCTGTAGCGGCGGTATAATTACGCTTAATTTTACCGTTATGTGCTATTGAAATAGTACCTGTTTCTTCCGAAACAATCAAAACTATGGCATCAGAATTTTCGGTCATACCAATAGCCGCCCTGTGACGTGTACCCAACTGTGACGATATTGATGTTGCAGATGTTAACGGCAATATACATGCGGCAGCGTGAATTCTGCCATCACGGATAATAACTGCACCGTCATGCAAAGGTGATTTCGGATAAAAGATGTTATTAATCATTGCACTGCTTACTTTTGCATCTACAATAGTGCCTGTGTTTATAATGTCACCCAACTGAGTTTTTTGTTCAAAAACAATAAGGGCACCTGTTTTGCTTTTTTGCATTTGACCTGCGGCATTGCAAATATCATCAATAGCATCAAGAATTATTTTATGCTCATAATCAGCAGAAAGTATAGAGGCATTACCCAACTTTGTTTGACCTACACGTTCGAGCAATCTGCGAAGTTCCGGTTGAAAAATTACGGCTAAAATAACAATTGCCGAAGCAAAAACTATTGACAGCAACCACCTTAACACAACCAAGTTGAAAAGGTTGGCAAATGCATAAAGCACAAGCAAAAACGCAACACCTTTTACAAGTTGACCTGCACGTGTTTCACGCAAAAATCCGATTGCTTTGTAAATTATAAAAGCGATTATTAAAATATCTATCAAATCAAAAATTCTTACATTTGAAACGGTATATATAAACTG
>CAZUYL010000030.1:0-15245 GCA_964624945.1 uncultured Ruminococcus sp.
AAGCCACGCACCGAAAAATACACGTTGCTCCAACTGTCGCCAAACAATTAAATCTAACAAAACCCACAAAAGTGTCTGAATATGTAGAAACAGAGCGTTTGTATTTTTACCGAAAGATAAAAAAATACAGACACACGGGTTTTGAAAAATATTAGATTTTTGTTTGGCATTTTTAATTTTAGCACACCGTATTGTAAATTTCAACTTTTTAGTTTATTTTTTCAAAAAAAGGCAAAAATAATTCGGGTGATTTTATTTATATGCAAATCAGAACCGACCTTATAACTGAAATTAAACAGAAAGAAAATACAGATGAATCGGGTGTTAGCGAACAAACCGAAACGGTAGGCAACGTAACAATTTCTACCGTAAAAATTTTAACCGATACGGCGGCAAATGAACTGCAAAAACCATTAGGTACCTATTGCACGGTAAAGTTCAAACGCATCGATTTCAAGGCGGACACAACCGATGTTATAAATGCGGTTTTGGGTGCCTTTAAAAAGGTTTACGGCAAACAATTTGAAACCGCACTTGTAATAGGTCTTGGTAACCGTGACATAACGCCCGATGCTTTAGGTCCGCTTGTGTGCGACCGTTTGCTTGCGACACGGCATATTGACCGTGAACTGAAAAACAAACTAAATCTAAACGAATTAAAAAGTGTTTGTTGCATTAAACCTGATGTTATTGGCAAAACAGGTATTGAAAGTTTTGAACTTGTTTATGCCGCCGCTCAAAAAATAAAACCCGATATTATAATAGCCGTTGATGCCCTAGCATCCGGCAGTCCGTCAACACTATGCAAAACCGTGCAAATAACTTCAAGCGGAATTTGTGCTGGTTCGGGTGTAAACAACGCACGTAAAGAACTTAGTTTTAAAACTTTGGGCATACCCGTAATTGCCGCAGGAATACCCACCGTTATAGATGCAAACCGATTTTTTGAAAGTGAAAATTTAAGCGATGATATTATGATAACCCCCAAAAATATTGACCTGCTTATTACAAAATCGGCTGAAATTTTATCAAAGGCACTTAATTTATATTTGCAGCCTTGCCTTGACAAAGACGTTATAGAGAGTCTGACATAAATTACTTTTACCGCTCATAAATTTATTTACGGGCGGTGATATTAAATGAATAATCGCGGAGCAATATTCCGCTTTTGCACGGCGGTGATATGCGTTATTGCATTTTTAACCTACACAACGGTTAAAGGCTTGTTTTTAAGTACCGACAGCATATCCGTTTTAAATACAGAAAATAACGCAAGCAATGTTAAAAACGATAACTCAACCGAAAGCATTACTCAAGAAAGCAATGCCGAAAAAATTGATATTTCAAGCGATGTACCTGTTAGCGATACCGTTTCCGAAAGTGAGTCGGTTACGGTTGCCGCCAGCGGCGTGGTTGCGGGTAAAATAATAGAAAAATTTATATCGCCTTACACCGCAAACACAAACTACAAAAATATATATTTAAAAAACAACACCAATCTTACAATTGATATAAAAGAATTTGCCGATGCGAATTTGAATTTTGCAATAGAAAAAAGCGGCGAACCGCAGGTATTAATAATGCACACCCACACCACCGAAAGTTATATTATGCATAATGAAAATTATTATACCAATACCGACGCTTCACGCTCGACCAATAATGAATACAATATGGCGGCTTTGGGCAAAATAGTAAGTGATAAACTAAACGCCGCAGACATTGTTACTTTGCACGACACTACCCAACACGATTACCCTTCATACAATAAAAGTTACAGCCGTGCCGCCGAAACTATTAAAAGTTACACGCAAAAATATCCAAGTATTAAAATAGTAATTGACCTTCACCGAGATGCCATAGCCGCCAACGACACCGACAAGGTTAAAATAACTACCGAAATCGGCGGTAAAAAAGCGGCTCAAATTATGTTGGTTATGGGGTCCGAAAGTGGAAAGGTTACCGATTTTCCGAATTGGAAAGAAAATTTAAAACTTGCAACTAAACTGCAACAAACTTTAGAAACCGATTACCCAACACTTGCAAGGTCTATACACTTTACCTCGCAATGTTATAATCAAAGGCTTACAACCGGATCAATGCTTATAGAAATAGGAACCGACGGCAACACTTTTGACGAGGCAAAATACTCGGCGGAATTGCTTGCCGACTCTTTAATAAAACTTTTAAACTCAATTTAAAGGAACCCGAATGAAAAAGAAAACAAAGGTATTTTTAAAATCGTTTTACATTAGTTTTGTAATTATAATGTGTATTGTCTTTGGTTGGTTGGGAATTTCTGCCGCTTATGAAAACACGGTAAAAACAGCATTGGGCGAATATAAATCCGCTATAGAAATTAACGACACCACCATTAGAATACTTGATTTTGTTATATGGCAAAAAGATATTAATAACTAAAATAATTTAACACATTTTAATTGACAAAAAATCACAACTGCCCGAATGAGCAGTTGTGATTTCGGTATTTAATAAAGTATTAAATTATAATTGAGGACCTGCTGCAACAAGTGCTTTACCTGCATCATTGCCTGTGTATTTGTCAAAGTTTTTAACAAAACGTGTAGCAAGGTCTTTTGCCTTTGCATCCCAATCTTCAGCATTTGCATAAGTGTCGCGAGGATCAAGAATTGAAGGATCAACACTGGGAAGTGCTGTAGGAACTTCAAAATTGAAATAAGGAACAGTTTTTGTTTCTGCTTTCAAAATTGAACCGTCAAGAATAGCATCAATAATACCACGGGTATCTTTAATAGAAATACGTTTACCTGTGCCGTTCCAACCTGTGTTTACAAGGTATGCTTTAGCACCGCTCTTTTCCATCTTTTTAACTAATTCTTCTGCGTATTTTGTCGGGTGGAGTTCAAGGAATGCCTGACCGAAGCATGCAGAGAATGTAGGTGTAGGCTCGGTTATACCGCGTTCAGTACCTGCAAGTTTTGAGGTAAAGCCTGAAAGGAAGTAGTACTGAGCCTGTTCAGGTGTAAGAATAGAAACAGGAGGAAGTACGCCGAAAGCATCTGCTGAAAGGAAGATAACGTTCTTAGCATCGGGTGCTGCAGATACGGGGCGAACGATTTTTTCGATGTGGTCAATCGGGTAAGAAACACGTGTGTTTTCGGTTACAGAACCGTCAGCGAAATCGCATACGCCGTTGTCATCAACAGTAACGTTTTCAAGAAGTGCATTACGTTTAATAGCAGCGTAGATGTCGGGTTCTGATTCTTTATCAAGGTTGATAACTTTTGCATAGCAGCCGCCTTCAAAGTTGAATACACCCTTGTCGTCCCAACCGTGTTCGTCGTCACCGATAAGAAGACGCTTAGGATCGGTAGAAAGTGTAGTTTTACCTGTACCTGAAAGACCGAAGAACAATGCGGTGTTTTCGCCGTTCATATCGGTGTTTGCAGAACAGTGCATTGAAGCCATACCTTTAAGCGGTAAATAGTAGTTCATCATAGAGAACATACCTTTTTTCATTTCGCCGCCGTACCATGTGTTGAGTATAACCTGTTCACGTGAAGTAATGTTAAATACAACTGCTGTTTCTGAGTTAAGACCGAGTTCTTCGTAATTTTCAACCTTTGCTTTTGATGCATTGTAGCATACAAAATCAGGTTCAAAGTTTTCGAGTTCTTCAGCAGTAGGATTAATAAACATATTTTTAACAAAGTGAGCCTGCCAAGCAACTTCCATAATGAAACGGATAGCCATACGTGAGTCGTGGTTAGCACCGCAGAAAACGTCTACAACGTAGAGTTTTTTGTTAGAAAGTTCTTTTACTGCCTTTTCTTTAAGAGTAGTCCAAGTTTCTTGACTGCAGGGGTGGTTATCGTTTTTGAATTCGTCAGAAGTCCACCAAACAGTATCTTTTGAATTTTCATCCATAACGATAAATTTGTCTTTAGGCGAACGACCGGTGTAGATACCTGTCATAACGTTAACTGCACCGAGTTCAGTTTCTTGACCTTTTTCAAAGCCTTCAAGAGTTGTGTCTGTTTCAGCAGCGAATAACTCTTCGTAAGAAGGATTGTGGATTACTTCGGTAGTACCCGAAATACCGTAGATGCTTAAATCTAATTTGCTCATAATTCATTAACCTTTCTGTTTAAAAATTTTTGATTTAATAATTATTTTTCTTCTCTTGCCTTATCCAGTTTAACATTTCTGAAATAAAGTGCAACGTCTATTGAAATTTCTATGAAATTTAATACATAGAAGAAAAAACTTAAATAAAATAGGAAACCTGTGCTGCCTAATGCAACTACCTGTATCACCTTTCTGGCAATACCGAAAGCGTAACCTATAAGCAAGAACACTTCAAAGAAAAGACTTTTACCCTTAGCAGTACGTGAAATCAAAGATTTGCGTATTGAAATAGGCCATGAAAGTCCGAAACAAAGAATTGTTAATGCCTCAAATAAATCGGTAACCATTTCTATTGTCATAGTAATATTTTAACCCCCTTATATATTTTTTTGATTTGTATAATTCGGGAGAAGTTTCGGTGAAACAACATCGGTTTCAATGCCTGCTTCAGAAATTTGCTTCTCGAATTTTTCAATGTGGTCGAGAGTTAATTTACCTACTGTGGTATTTTTAGCCTTTGCCGCAGCATTTATACCGGCACTTCTGCCGAATACAATAATGTCAAGCAAAGAATTACCCATCAAGCGATTTTTACCGTGTATACCGCCAACAGCCTCACCTGCAACAAACAGATTTTCAACGTTGGTTGTCATACAATCGGCGTTAATGTCAAGTCCGCCGTTTTGATAATGCAATGTAGGATAAACAAGTATAGGCTCTTTACGAATATCTATGCCGTATTTTTCAAACATACGCATCATAGCGGGTATTCTTTTTTCAATAGTACCCTCACCGCCGATTTTTTCAATCATAGGTGTATCAAGCCAAACTGCCTTACCGCTTCCTGTGTCAACACCGTTGTCACGTTCGCTGCATTCACGTATTATAGATGCGGCGGCAACGTCACGTGTTTCAAGCGGATGCATAAATACTTCACCGTTTTCGTTTACAAGTTTAGCACCGAGTGAACGAACCTTTTCGGTAACAAGTGCACCGAAAATCTGTTCAGGATATGCCGCACCTGTTGGGTGATATTGCAAAGTTTCAGCATAGAGCAATTTTGCACCTACTCTATAACCTAAAACAAGGCCGTCGGCAGTAGCACCGTAGTGGTTTGAAGTCGGGAAACCTTGGTAATGCATTCTGCCTGCACCACCTGTTGCTATAATAACGGTTTTTGCTTTGGCAACCATTAATTCGCGGGTTTCCATATTCATAAGAACAGCACCTGCTGCCTTGCCGTTTTCATCAAGAATTAACTCAATAGCCGATGTAAAATCAATTACGGGAATATTGCGGTTAAATACTTCGTCACGAAGTGTACGCATTATTTCAGCACCTGAATAGTCTTTAGCGGCATGCATACGTTTGCGTGATGTACCGCCGCCGTGGGTTGTAATCATAGTGCCGTCGGCATCTTTGTCGAATTCTACACCTAAGTTGCTAAGCCACTGAATAGCCTCAGGAGCATCGCAAACAAGTTTTGAAAGCAATTCACGTTTAGCGGCAAAATGACCGCCGCCGAAAGCATCTACAAAGTGAATTGCAGGTGAATCGTTAGGTTTATCGGCTGCTTGAATACCGCCTTCAGCCATCATGGTGTTAGCGTCACCGATACGTAATTTTGTAACTATCATTACATTGGCACCTGCAGTGTGTGCTTCAATAGCGGCAGATGCACCGGCACCGCCACCGCCGATAATTAAAACGTCGGTTTCATAATCGGGTTTTGAAAGATCAACACTGTCGGCTGTAATGCGGCTGTGTGCCTGTAAAGTTTCAGCCAACTCAAAAGGAACTTTATCACCTTTATTGGCACCTATTTTAAGAACATCAAATTGGTCTTTTCTGTAATCGGGATGAAAAGCGGCAAGCAAATCTTCTTTTTGCTGTGCGGTCATACGTTCAGGTTCTAAAGCAATGTTCTTTTCTCTGGCTGCTTCAACAGCGGCTAATGATTTTTGAAATTTTTCTGAATACATATTGTGCTTTCCTCCTTACTTTTCAATTTCACGGTTGTTATAAAGTTCTTTGATTTCATCAATCGGCTTTTGCATAAGAGCCTCGATAAGTTGATTGAAATCGCCGTTCTTTATTTCTTTAACACGGTCTTCAAGGTGACCGCAACCGGGTGCTAAATATTTACCGTTAATTCTTCTTGCAAGCATTGCAACCTGCGGATGTGAAATACCTGCAGGGCATCTTGAAGAACAAACGCCGCACATTACACAGTCGAAAGATTCTTCGGCACATTTTTCAAAATCGCCACGTTGTGCATAAGCGATATACTGCATAACGTTAAGACCTTGGGTACAACTTTTGGTGCAAGCGTTACAACCGATGCAAGCATAAATTTCGGGGTAAAGTTGCATCATAACGGTTTCGGTTACGGGGATTTTTTCAATATCGTAAACCTGTTTAACAAGCGGAAAGAACGGAAGTGTTGCAATGTACATATTGTCTTCAACTTTAGTTTGACAAGCAAGACACGCCTTGAGTTCACGCTCACCTTTTATTCGGTAAATTGTAGCACATGCACCGCAAAAACCGTTACGGCAACCGCAACCGCGAACCAACTGATAGCCCGCATATTCCATAGCAGTCATAATGGTAAGGTTTTCGGGTACTTCGTATTTTTTACCGAAAAGAAAAATATTAACTGTATTTTCCATAATTTTTCTCCTTTAATACTCGTCGGGAAGTTCTTCCAATTCGTCACAACGGAAGACAGGACCGTCTTTACATACATATTTAGAGCCTACATTACATCTGCCACATTTACCGACACCGCATTTCATTCTGAGTTCAAGTGTTGTATAAACATTTGACTTATCAAAACCGATATCGCAAAGTCCTGCAAGTGTAAACTTAATCATAATAGGCGGTCCGCACAAAACTGCGATTTTGTTGGTATCAAAGCCTAATTCTTTTACGTAATTCGGTACAAAACCTACGTGACCGTCCCAATCGTCTTGAGGGTTGTCAATGGTTAAGTGTACATTAACACCGTCATCGTTTGCCCATTCCTCAATAATTTCGTTGTAATCGAGCAAATCGTTTTTACTGCGAGAACCGTAAACGATATCAATTTTACCGTAACGGTCACGGTAATGACGGCAATAGTTTATTACCGAGCGGAGCGGAGCCAACCCAACGCCACCTGCAATAAATAATAGGTCTTTGCCTGCAAAAACATCATCTACAGGGAAAGGTTTGCCGTATGGCCCTCTTATAGTGATTTGCTGTCCGACTTCGGCTTGATGCAACCATTCGGTAACACAGCCGCATTTTTTTATGGAAAATTCCATATAATCTTGGTTTGTAGGTGAAGAAGTTATTGAAAACATTGCTTCACCTACGCCTGGAACAGAAAGCATTGCACATTGACCGGGGCGATGCTCAAAAGCCTTTTTGCCGTCGGGGGTTACAACTCTGAAAGTTTTTATGTCGGGAGTATCTATTCTTACATCGGTAATGACACCGATTTTAGGAATAAGAGTATCATTAACATTATTCACTTTTATTTCCTCCAAGTTTTTTCATTACCTTAACTATATTCATAGATATCGGGCATTTTGAAACACAACGTCCGCAACCGACACAACTGAAAAGACCGTCGTTATTTTCAGGATAATACACCAATTTGTGCATAAATCTTTGACGGAAACGTTCTTTTTGTGTAAGACGGTTATTGCCGTGTGCCATTTTTGTAAATTCGGAATACATACAAGAATCCCAACATCTGAAACGGATAACTCCGTTGCCAGTATTAAAATCCTTAATGTCGTAACATTGACATGTGGGGCATACAAAAGTACATGTTCCGCAACCTAAACAAGACTGTGAAAGTTCATCCCATTCGGGTGCATTGAAAAATTCACTTGTTTTACCACCACCAAAAGCATCTGCTTTGAGGTCTTTTAAAGGAAGTTTAGACATTATTGCATTGATTTTTTCTTTTTGAGCAACAACGGCGTCATCGGTGCAATCTTCGGTAAGGCTTTCAATTTTTGCCATAAAAATCTCACCTTTTGAAGTATTGCTTCTGAAATAGAGGTCGGTTTCGGTTTTCCAGACGGTTACATCGCCTGCAGGTTCTGAAGCGTCAATATCGAATGTTTGACAAAAACAAGTTTCAGAAGGTTTGTTACATGCCACCGAAACTATGGTTGCATGACTGCGTCTTGAAGCGTAAAAACTGTCAATCGGTTCATTTAAAAACACACGGTCTAAAATATCAAAACTTTTAACATCACACGCCCTTACACCGAAAACAACAAAATCGTCAAGTGCTTTTCTTGTATCCAAAATTTCAATATTTTTGGCTTGAGTTTTAAACTCCATTAAATTTTCTGTTTGCGGAAAAAAGAAATCTTTAGGACTTCTTACGGTGTTTAAAGCATCGCTCCAAACGGTACCGTTTTGCCATTTTTTATAAACGGCACTACCGTCTTTTTCATCAACGGGAAGATATAAATCGTTATCTTTTGCAATTAATTCAAAAACGGAATTGATATTTTCAAGAGAACATTTACGCATCGGTATCCCTCCTGTCGAAAACTTCAGCGGGTTCGATATCTTCGGTTGTATAATCAACGAGCGGTGCTCTTGAACCTACTTCGGCACCTGCCTGATACTCACCGTAAAAATCGTTAATGTCTTTGATAAATTTACGGTTTAAAAGATGTAACGGAATATTTTGAGGGCAAACTCTTGAACATTCGCCGCAATCGGTACATCTGCCTGCAACGTGGAACGCCCTTATAATATGGAACATTTTTTCTTCAAAACTGTTTGCAGGTGATTTGTTTTCAACACCCGAATTTGCATTATCAAATACACATTTTTCACAAGTACAAGCAGGGCAAGCATCACGGCAAGCATTACAGCGAATACAACGTGAAAGTTCGTTTTGCCAAAATTCAAAACGTTCATCGGGGGTCATAGCCTCAATGCGAGCAACCTCATCAAAACGGTTTGAATCAATTACTTCGCCGTCTTCACCTAAAAGTTCATCATAGGCTACGTGTTTTTTACTTTTACAATTTATGCATCTTTCAGATAAAATGCTTTGTGTTTCGACAACTTGAGGTTGATCACCGTACAAAGTATTAACTACAGTGTTTTCACCGTCGGTATCAATGCTTAAAATACCGTCACCGCAAATTGCCTTAAGTTTTGAAATATCTGCCATACCTTCACAAGATATGCCTACAGCATAAACTTTTTCACGGTCAAAACGGTGTTCGGTTAAAAGTTGATTGAAACTGTATGTATCGCAAGGTTTTAAAAATACAAGGATTTTTCCTTCAACCTTTTGTGTTTTAGATACAAGATATTTTGAAAAGTTAGCACCGCAAAAATCATTAAAAACAAAACCGTTTTTTAATTCATCAACGCTGCCGAAAACTGTTGGTGTAACGTCATAATCAAATTCGCCTTTACCCCAACCCAAAACGCAACTTACGGTTCCGTTTTCAAGCAAAGCGGCTGCCTTTTCAATTAATTGATCGCGAGTTATTTTTTGCATCTCAGATCCTCCAATCTCTTGTTTTCTCCGAGAGCCGCAACCTTTTGAACAAAGTCGTTCATAGTAGCGGCAAATTTTGCACCCTCAGCCGCAGATACCCATTCAACACGGGTACGTTCTTTTTCAATGCCCAAATAATCAAGCATAGAAAACAATGCAGCCATACGGCGACGTGTATAGTAGTTACCTGATGTGTAGTGACAGTCACCTGGGTGGCAACCGCAAATTATAACACCGTCGGCACCGCGTTGAAACGCACGCAAAATAAACATAGGGTTAACACGGCACGAACAAGGTACTCTTATAATTTTTACATCGGCGGGATACGCTAAACGGTTATTACCTGCAAGGTCAGCACCCGCATATGAACACCAGTTGCAACAAAAAGCAACTATTAAAGGTTTATATTCATTTACTTGCATATTGCATCAACCTCCGCCATAATTTGTGAATTTGCAAATCCTTTTAAGTCCATAGCACCTGAAGGACATGCAACCGTACAAGCACCGCAACCTTGACATACTGCAGGGTTAACCGAAGCCACTCTTCTAACCTTGGTAGTTCTGTCGGGCATACGGAATTCTTTATCAACATAAGTAATTGCACCGTACGGACAAACGTTAGCACAGGTAGAACAACCGTTACACATAAGTTCGTTTGAATTTGCAACGCACGGGTTACCTGTAAGTTTATCTTTAGCAAGAAGACCGATAACTTTAGAAGCGGCGGCACCTGCTTGTGATACGGTTTCGGGTATATCTTTAGGGCCTTGACACGCACCTGAAAGGAAAACGCCCGCCGTAGGACTTTCAACAGGTCTGAGTTTGGGGTGTGCCTCGGTAAAGAAATCGTTTGTATCCATACTTGCGGTAAGCATTGTAGCAAGCGGACGTGCCGATTTATCGGGCTCAATAGCGGCAGCCAAAACAACCAAGTCGGCATCAATGTGCAACTGCTTGTTTGCAATAAGGTCAGAAGCCTGAACTTTAAGTTTGTCACCTTCGGGGGTTACCTTGCCTACCATACCCTTAATATATTTTACACCGTATTCTTCAACAGCACGGCGATAAAATTCATCAAAGTTTTTACCCGGAGTTCTAACGTCAATATAGAAAACGTAAACCTCGGTATCGGGATATTTGTCGCGTGTAAGCATTGCGTGTTTTGCGGTATACATACAGCAAATTTTTGAACAATACTCTTTACCCTTTTCGGCACAGGCTTCACAGCGTGAACCTACACATTGAACAAAAACAATAGTATGGGGGTGTTTGCCGTCAGAGGGGCGAACAAGTGTACCCGCTGAAGGACCTGCGGCGTTTGTAAGACGTTCAAACTCTAAAGATGTAATAACGTCTTTTGACTGACTGTAAGCAAATTCATCGAATTTATCCATACTAATAGGATTAAAGCCTGTTGCAACAACAATAGCACCGTATTTTTCTTCGATGAATTCATCTTTTTGTGTATAATCAATAGCACCTGCGGCACAAACTTTTGAACAAAGACCGCACTTACCGTTTTTAAGCATATTACATGCATTAGGGTCAATGGTTGCAACCTTAGGCACTGCCTGTGCAAAAGGAATATAAATTGCCGATCTGTTATCCATACCCAAATTGAATTCGTTTGGTATTTTTTTCATGGGGCATTTTTCAACACAAGCACCGCAACCTGTACAAATGTCTTCTTTAACATAACGTGCATTCTTTTTGATAGTTACATCAAAATTACCCACAAAGCCTTTAACATCGGTAACTTCGCTGTAAGAGAATATACGTATATTCTCATTTTGAGCCACGTCAACCATTTTAGGCGTTAAAATACAAGCCGCACAGTCAAGTGTCGGGAATGTTTTATCAAGTTGAGCCATCTTACCGCCTATAGTGGGTTTCTTTTCAACTATATCTACAGGAAAACCTGCATCGGCAATGTCGAGTGCAGTTTGTATACCTGCAATACCGCCGCCTATAACCAAAGCACGTTTGGTTACGGGTGATTCGCCGGGTATAAGCGGTGTGTTTAAATTAACTTTGGCAACTGCCGCTTTACCCAAAATAATGGCTTTTTCGGTACCTGTAAGTACATCTTTATGTACCCAAGAACATTGCTCACGTATATTGGCAATTTCAACCATATACGGATTAAGACCTGCCGCAGCGGCTGTCTTACGGAAAGTAGCCTCATGCATTCGAGGTGAGCAGGAACAAACTACAATACCTGTTAAACTATGCTCTTTAACGGCATTTTTAATTAGGTCTTGACCTGCCTGCGAACACATATATTGGTAATTGGTGGAAAAGACTACACCCGGTTCGCTTTTTAACGCTTCAGATACCGACTGAACATCAACGGTACCTGCGATATTACTACCGCACCAACAAACAAAAACACCTATTCTTTGCATACTGTCTTTTCCTCCTTACTTACTGTATTTTCTAAACGCACTTACAAGTAACTGTTGCGGTGTATCGTCATCAATTATTGCAGGTACACTATCGGCTGTCATATGGTTTGCTCCCTGCTGTCTTATAGCGGTAAGTCTTACCGCTTCAACAATTTTAGCAGGTTGAACGCCACGGGGGCATCTGTCAATACAAGCAAAGCATGAGAAACATTTATAAAGCGATTTTGAATTAAGCAACGGTTCAATATCGCCGCTTTCTACCATATTTACAAACTGATGCGGATGATATTCCATTTCATCATACGCGGGACATGTTGCAGAACATTTACCGCAACGCATACATTTGCTTGGGTTTGCACCGCTTATACGTATAATTTCTTCTTGAAGATACTTATTATTCATTTGTATCCTCCTTTACACCGAGTGCTTCAGCCAAAATTTCGGTAAAGTAAACTACCGGAATATCGGCACCGCTTTTTATAAGGTTATATTTACAAAGCGGACAAGCGGTAATTATCATATCGGCACCTGCCGCTTTTGCGTTTTCAATAACAGCGTTACTGCTCTTTTTTGCAAATTCGGGATTTTCTACCGAAACATAACCGCCGCAACATTCATTGCGTTTTGCCCAAACTACCGCTTCGGCACCTAAAGCACGAATGAAATTTTCCATAATTACGGGATTTTCGGGATCATCCATTCGCATAACACCGTTTGGTCTTAAAAGCAAACAACCGTAATATGCGGCAATTTTTTTGCCTTTTAAAGAATTTACAACCTTTTCTTTAAGGGTATCAAAACCTACAACATCACGCAAAAGTTCAAGATAATGATAAACCTGTGTTTCACCGTGATATTCACCCTCGGCTGCCATATAATTATTTACCTTAGCGGCAAAATCTTTATCGTTTTGCATGGCATAATTAGTTTGTTTTATAACGTTGTGGCAAGCGGAACATACCGTAACTAACGGTTGATTTTTATCGTTTGCATATTTTAAAGCACGAACCGATGAAAGTTTGGTTGCAACTTCGTCTGTGGCGGTTGTAAATGTACCGCCGCAACATTGCCAATTTTCGATTTCTTCCAAAACTAAACCCAAGGCTTCGGCGGTTTTATATGAATATATATCAAGTTCGCGTGCCTTATTTTTAAGGGTACAGCCAGGAAAATAACTAACCTTCATTAAAAATTACCTCCGATTTATGCCATCTGTTCTGGATGGAATACTTCGTCAAATTTTTCAGCAGTCAAGAAGCCGAGTTCTACACAAGCCTCTTTAAGTGAAATGTTATCTTTAAATGCTTTTTTAGCGGTTTTAGCGGCATTTTCATAACCTATATATGGGTTAAGAGCCGTAACAAGCATAAGTGAATTATGCAAATTATGATGCATTTTTTCTTTGTTAGCGGTAATGCCTACTGCACATTTTTTGTTGAATGATACAATAGCCTCTGACAAAAGTCTAACCGACTGCAAGAAATTGTAAATGCAAACAGGCATAAACACGTTAAGTTCAAAATTGCCTTGTGAAGCCGCCATACCGATTGCAACATCATTACCGATTACCTGAACTGCAACCATTGTTACAGCCTCGCACTGTGTAGGATTAACCTTACCGGGCATTATTGAAGAACCGGGTTCGTTTTCGGGAATGAAAATTTCACCAAGGCCGTCACGCGGACCTGAAGCCAACCAACGAACGTCGTTTGCAATTTTCATCATATCGCAAGCGAGTGCCTTAACAGCACCGTGTGCAAATACAAGTTCATCTTTAGAAGTAAGTGCATGGAATTTGTTGCTTGCGGTTACAAAAGGTTTGCCTGTAATTTCGGCAACCTGTGCCGCAACACCTGTGTCAAAACCTGCAGGTGCGTTAAGACCTGTACCTACTGCTGTACCGCCGAGAGCCAATTCGTAAAGCGGTTCTACCGAACGGTTGATAAGTTCAATATCTTTTTCAAGGCTTGAACGCCAACCGCTGATTTCTTGACTGAATTTTATAGGAGTAGCATCTTGCAAATGTGTTCTACCGCTCTTTACAATGCCTTCATTTTCGGCTTCAAGTCTTTTAAATGTAGCAACTAATTCTTCAACTGCCGGAACAAGTTTATCTTTTAAACTTAAAACTGCGGCAATGTGCATAGCAGTCGGGAAAGTATCATTAGAAGACTGACTCATATTTACATCATCGTTAGGATGCAAAAGTGTTTTGCCGAGAATTTGGTTACCGCGATTTGCAATAACTTCATTAGAGTTCATATTAGACTGTGTGCCCGAACCTGTTTGCCAAACTACAAGCGGAAAATGTCCGTTTAATTTTCCGTCCATTATTTCGTCGCAAGCCTGTTCTATAGCACCTAATTTTTCATTGGTCATCTTTTCGGGACGCAATACATTGTTTGCAATAGCAGCGGCTTTTTTAAGCACACCGAAAGCGTGAATAATTTCAGCGGGCATTGTTTCAATGCCTACACCTATTTCAAAGTTTTCGTGACTTCTTTGTGTTTGTGCAGCCCAAAGTCTGTCAGCGGGAACCTTCATTTCACCCATTGAGTCATGTTCAATACGATATTCCATATATAACACCCTTTCAAATTAAATCTCTATACCGTTAATAATTTCTTTAAGACATTTTGCACTGTTATGTAAAGCCTTAACCTCTTCATCGTTAAGGGGTAAAAGCACCTTACTGTGTGCACCGTTATTACCTACAACGTTGAGCAAACTTAAACATACGTCATCAATACCATATTCGCCGTGAAGCATTGTAGAAACGGTAAGTGTTGTATCAATGCCGCTTAACAAACATTTACAAATGTGGCAAACCGACATAGAAACCGCATAGAAAGTAGCACCTTTACGCTGAATAACACGTGCACCCGATTTACGAACGTAATTTTCAACTTCGTTACGGTCAAAAGGCGGATATTCAACCGAATTTAGAATAGCACTGCCGTAATCTTCAATCGGAACGTTTGAAATGTTGGCAATAGACCACGGTACAAATGATGAATCGCCGTGTTCACCCAAAACATAAGCGTGAACGTTTTTTTGGTTAACCGAATAATATTCGGCAACACGTGCACGCAAACGTGCAGTATCGAGAATTGTACCCGAACCGATAACTCTTTGTTCGGGAATACCTGTGGTTTTGCAAAATACGTATGTAAGAACATCAACAGGATTACTTACTAT
>CAZUYL010000031.1:0-13993 GCA_964624945.1 uncultured Ruminococcus sp.
ATAAAATATTAATAGAAATATTAATTTCAAGGGGGCTTTAATATGAAGATAATTACAATCAGCCGTGAATTCGGTTCAGGTGGCAGAGAACTCGGCAAACGTATAGCAGACATTTTAGGTTTCGACTATTATGACAGCGAAATAATTTATGCCGTAGCACAAAAAAGCGGTTTTGATGCCGCTTACGTTGAAGAAACGCTTGATAATCACGGTTGGCAGGATATTCCGATAACCTTTAGCGGAACATTGGGCTCTATGGGGTACGTACAGTCTAATACCGTAAATTTGCTTTTGCAACAAAAAAAGGTTATAGAAGAAATTGCCTCTTTGGGTAAAGATTGCGTTATTGTAGGCAGAAACGCCGATGTTATTTTAGACGATTATAATCCGCTTAGCATTTTTGTTTGTGCCGATATGCCGGCTAAGGTTGAGCGTTGTTTAAACCGTGCCAAAGATGACGAAAACTTAACCGAAAAACAACTTATAAAAAGAATTAAACATATAGATAAAATGCGTGCCAAAACAAGAAGTATTCTTGCAGGTCAAAATTGGGGCAGCCGTGAAAATTACCATTTGACCGTTAATACAACCGATTGGCAGATTAAAGAATTAGCAGAGGCAATATCTAAATTTGCCGATGCCTATTTCAACCGTACAAAATAAGTATAAATAAAAACGAACTCAACCGTAAACCAAAATTGCGGTTGAGTTTTTATATTTTGATATTAAGTGTGTTAATTTTGCAATTTTTTAAGGTCTTCTTTAGGCGATATACCCACAACCTTTTTGTACGACCTAAAAAACGAAGAATAATCTTTAAAACCGCTTTTTTCAAAGGCATCGGTTACGCTGTGCGAAAAAAACAGTATTTGCCTTGCGTTGTAAATGCGGCGGCGTATAACGTATTCCCAAACGGTACAACCCATAATTTCATTGAATTTTCTGTTAAGCGATGATTTACTGCAATACAGTATATCTTTTTCGGGATTTGCACGCCGTTGGGATTGGCAAACTTATCAAGGATATAACGGCGGTGAAGTCAGAAACACAGGACCTCACCCGCTTGATCAGGCTTTAAACATTTTAGGTTTTGACAGCGATATAAGTGTATTTTCAAAACTTGACCGTGTTAATACATTCGGTGATGCCGAAGATTACGCAAAAATTTTACTTACCGCTCCAAATAAACCGCTTATTGATCTTGAAATTTCAAAATGCAATGCTTACAGCGATTACTTGTATCTTGTTCATTGCCGGTACGGTACCCTTAAAGCCACTATGAATTCTATTGATTATAAGTACTATAATCCACAAACCGCACCGAAACAGCATTTAATTTTAGAACCCTTGTTCACCGAAGAACGTACACCTGCATATTGTGGCGAAAAACTTGATTGGACCGAAAAGCACATCGACCTTGAGGGTACATCTTTTAACGTTGCGGTTGAAAAATATTACGATATGATTTACAATCACCTTGTAAACGGCACCGATATGGCAGTAACACCCTATCAAGTGCTTAAACAGTTTAAGGTTATCGACCTTATCCGTTCACAAAATCCGCTTGATGTTAAAGTTTGCGATTAATCACATTATTTTAAAGCAGCCTGTTTTAGTTTTCAAAAGTTTTAAGATACTATTGTGCATATTAACCGTTTATCGCATTTTCAACAACGGTGCGTACGGCGTCGGCACCTATACCCTTTAATGCAGAAAACGGTATAATATCTACATTATCACCGAGTTCGCCCAACTCTTCTTTTAGTAAAGAAAGTCGGTTGTTAAATTCTGTTTTATTTAGTTTATCGCATTTTGTAAGTACTACCGCATACGGTATTTCAAAATGGCTTAAAAATTCAAGCATTGAAATATCAAATTCGGTAGCAGGGTGCCGCATATCTATAAGTTGCAAACAAAGTTTTATGTTGCGGTCGGTTCTGAAATAACCTTCCATTAAATCCGCCCAGCGTTCACGGTCACGGTCGGCAACCTTTGCGTAACCGTAACCGGGTAGGTCTACAAGCCTGAAATCGTCAAGACGGTAAAAGTTTATAGTTACCGTTTTGCCCGGTGTTGAACTTACCCTTGCTATTGATTTGCGGTTTAAAATTTTGTTTATGAGTGAAGATTTGCCAACGTTAGAACGCCCCGAAAAACAAATTTCGGGCAAGTCAGATTCGGTTAACTGCTCTAAAGTGCCGAATGCGGCTTCAAAATCAACCTTGTTCCAATTCATAAAAAAACCTCAATTTCTAATAGTAACGTTTTTATGGTTTTCGGGGGCGATGTATGTTTGCTTTATTTCGCTTTGGTCGTTAAGCGGTAATAAAGCACGGTCAATAATATCGGTTACGTATTTAACCGGTATAAACTCAACATTTTCACGCACTTTTAAATCAACATCGTCAATATCGGCAATGTTATCGTACGGCATAAATATGCGTTTTACACCGCCGCGGTATGCCGCCATAGACTTTTCTTTTAAACCGCCTATTGCCAAAACTCTGCCTCGTATAGAAACTTCACCCGTCATAGCAATATCTCGCCTTACGGGGCGGTTTGTAAGTGCAGAAACAAGTGCGGTTGTAATTGTAACGCCTGCACTAGGTCCATCTTTAGGTACAGCCGATTCGGTGGCGTGAATGTGAATGTCACGGTTTTTGTAAAATTCGCTGTCAATTCCGTATTTTTGAGCATTGGCACGCACAAAAGTGATTGCTGCTTGTGCGGATTCTTTCATAACGTCGCCCAAATTACCCGTAAGCACAATTTTGCCGCTGCCTTCAAGTACGGCAACCTCTAATTGCATAATTTCGCCGCCTACCTGTGTCCAAGCAAGACCGTTTATTACGCCAACTTCATCTTGCGAGAGTATCATTTCGGGGCGGTATTTTTTGTGACCTAACATATTTTCAAGGTCGCTTGCCTTTACGATTACCTTTTCGGCACTGCCCTCGGCAATTTGTTTTGCTACCTTTCCGCAAAGCGAACCTATTGTGCGTTGTAATTTACGCACACCTGATTCACGGGTGTAAAAATCTATAATTCCGTAGAGTGTGTTGTCGGCAAAACGGCAACTTTTTGAATTTAATCCGTGCGATGCAATTTCACGCGGAACAATATGGCGTTTTGCTATATTGAATTTTTCTTCACGGGTGTAACCGTCAAGCGATACCACTTCCATACGGTCAAGTAGAGGGGCAGGTATAGTGTCGAGCGAGTTTGCCGTTGTTATAAATACTGCGTGGCTTAAATCGTACGGTATTTCAAGAAAATTATCGGTAAAATTACAGTTTTGTTCGGGGTCTAAAACCTCAAGCAAAGCACTTGACGGGTCACCCTTGTAATCCGAACCCAATTTGTCGATTTCGTCTAGTAATATAAGTGGGTTTGATGTTCCCGCATTTTTTACGGCGGTTAAAATTTTACCCATCATAGCACCTATATAGGTTTTGCGGTGACCTCTGATTTCGGCTTCATCGTGCATACCGCCGAGTGAAATTCTTTGATATTTTCTGCCCATACATTCGGCAACGGTTTTACCGATTGAAGTTTTACCCACACCGGGAGGGCCGTAAAGACAAATGATATTGCCGTGTGACTCAGGTGATAGGGCATAAACCGAAAGCATTTCTAAAATGCGTTCTTTGACCTTTTCCATTCCGTAAAAGTCGCGGTCGAGAATTTTTTTGGCTTTTTTAATGTCAACTACGGTGTTATCGAACTTGTTCCACGGCATTTCGAGACAGGTTTCAATATATGTGCGTGAAACGGTGCCTTCGTGTGCACCTTGCGGCATTTTTGCAAGTTTGTTGATTTCGGAATGAATTTTATCTTTAACCGAGTCAGGTGCGTTCAGCAATTCGGTTTTTTGGCGGTAATCGTCAATTTCAGATGCCGTATCGTCACCGTAAAGTTCTTCGTTTAAAGTTTTAATTTGCTCTTTTAAGTAGTAATCACGCTGGTTTTCGTCAATTCTAAGGCGTGTTTTTTGACCTATGCGATTGTCGATTTCGGTTACTTCACGCTCTTTTGAAAGAAGTTCAAGTAAAATTTTAGCACGTGATACAACATTTAATTGTTCTAATATGTACTGCTTGTCATCGTAAGGGGCAGGAATATTAAATGTTATAAAATCGCAAAGATTACTTAAATCGTTGTTAGTAGCAACGTTTAAAATAATATCGTTGGGTAAATTTTGAGCAACGTTTGCGTAATTTTCGAATTCATTTCTAATACGTCTTATAAGGCTTTCAATATATACCTTGCGGTTTTTAATGGGCTTGTCTTCACATTTTTCAATGGTGGCAACATAGTGAGAGCCGTTATCGTTAAAATTGATGTGACGTGCACGGTAAACGCCTTTTACAAGCACTTTTGCACTGCCGTCGGGCATTTTTAAAACCTGACGCACACGGCAAAGACAACCTATGCTGTAAAGGTCATCTGTTTTAGGGTCTTCTACAGCAAGGTCTTTTTGCGTTACAAGATATATAGGCACGTTTTTGTCCATAGCATAACTTAACGCATTGACTGATTTTTTTCTGCCTACATCAAGGGTAAGCAACATATTCGGAAAAGCGACAAGTCCGCGTAAAGCAAGTGACGGAAACGTGCCGTTTATTTGTTTTTCATCTAATATCATTGGGGTTGCTGAATCTCCTGTTTAATTAAATATTACCGCCGCACAAAGTGCGTTTTCTTCAAAAACAAACAGTACGGTGTTTTCTTTTACAGTATATTCCAAAACGGTAAAAGGACTGCTTGAGGGCAAAAAGAACACTTCGCCTTTTTTTGCATCGCGTTCGGTGGCATCAAAACCCGATTTGCTCATACTGTCACGCACTTGGGTTGAAACGGCACCCGATTCAAAACCGTATGCATTGCCGTATTTTATAATGTGGGTAAGACCTGATGAGGTATCATCGGTTTTGTAGCAGCAGGCAAATTCGCCTACATTCATAACGGTGTAGTCACCGATTTCCATTTCGTAAAGCAAAGACTCGCCGTGTTCGTCTGTAAGTTCTTTTAAAGCGGTTTTTGTTGTTTCTACATCGTCACCGAGTTTGTATTCAACGTCTGCAATTTGACCTAATTTTGCGTAATATTCAACGTCAACGCTGCCTTTTTCGGATTTATTGCCGTCTTTACCGCAAGCGGTAAACATAAAAACAAAACTTATACAAAGAACTAAACTTAAAAACTTTTTCATTTTAGGCACTCCTTATTTTTGATTTGCTTCATTAAGCAATTCGTTACGCTGATTCCAAAGTTCTTGGCTTAAATCAACATAATAGGTATGCGGTTTTTCAAAACGTTTAACCTCGTCCCAAAGATTTTCAACCAAAATTTTGCGACGGTTTGAAATTTCGGCAACGGTGGGTGAAGTGTAAACCTGTTTGCCGTTTTCAAAAATTTTAACCTGCAATTTTTCAGCATAAAAATCTGTAACGGTTTTGCGTTTCCAAGTATATGTCGGATCAAAAATTTCATACGGCTTGGTATCGTCAATTTTTTCGTAATTAAGGGTGATAACATCTGCAATAGCCTTGTTGGTGTTGCGGTCGTAAAGTCGCCACGGAATTTTTACACCGGGGATTGTAATTTTTGCGGTGTTTTCACTTATCTTGATTTTAGGTGTTATAACTCCGTCTTTTTCGGTTGCGGCAAGTTTGTAAACACCGCCGAAAACGGCTTCGCTTGATGCGGTTATAAGGCGTTCGCCTACGCCGTAACTGTCAATACAAGCACCCTGCATATCCATATCGCGTATAAGGTGTTCGTCGAGCGAGTTAGATACACAAATTTTAGCATCGGGATAGCCTGCTTCGTCTAACATTTTGCGAACTTTTTTTGAAAGGTAGGCAATATCACCGCTGTCTATACGAATACCGAGCGGCCTAAAGCCACGCGGTTTTAACACTTCATCAAAAACCTTTATTGCATTTGGCACGCCCGATTTTAAAACGTTGTAGGTGTCAACAAGCAACATACAACTGTCGGGGTATTTTTCGGCGTAGGTTTTAAATGCGGTGTATTCATCGGGGAACAATTGCACCCAACTGTGTGCCATAGTACCGGATGCTTTTGTGCCGAAATCTTTTGCGGTTTTTATAACCGAAGTTCCGCTGCAACCGCCTATTATTGCGGCACGGGCACCGTAGTATGCGGCATCGGCACCCTGTGCACGTCTGGCACCGAATTCCATAACGGGTTTTCCGTTAGCGGCACGTACAATGCGGTTGGCTTTTGTGGCTATAAGTGATTGGTGATTAATGGTAAGTAAAACCATAGTTTCAATAAGCATTGCCTGTATTGCAGGTCCGCGAACCGTAACTATAGGTTCGTTCGGGAATATCGGTGTGCCTTCGGGAACCGCCCATACATCACAGCAAAACTTAAAGTTTGCCAAATAATCTAAAAATTCATCACAAAATAAATTAAGTGATCTTAAATATTCAATATCATCGCTGTCAAAATGCAAGTCGTTAAGGTAATCAATAAGTTGTTCAATGCCTGCCATAATGGCGTAACCTGCCGAATCGGGCACACGGCGGAAAAACATATCAAAATAGGTTATTGTGTCACGCATATCGCTTTGCATAATACCGTTTGACATGGTCATTTCGTACAGGTCCATAAGCATTGTTAAATTTCGATTGTCAGTTTTCATTTTTTAACTACCTCTTTAAAGTTGTTGTGAAATTAACCTTAATAAAATTACATTTTTTCAGGTGCGTTGATTTTAAGCATATCAAGTACGTTTTTAATAACTGTACCTGTAGCATAGCAAAGGTTAAGACGTGCTTGTGTGAGTGATTCATCATCGCCTTTAACACGGCAGGCGGCATAAAATTTGTGGAATTTTGTTGCAAGTTCATTTACATAATGTGTAATGCGTGCAGGGTCATAAGTTTTTGCCGATTGCACAATCTCGTTGGTGAGTGCCGAAATGTGAATAATAAGTTCACGTTCCTCAGGTGCTGTAAGCATACTTAATTCCTCTGCGGTGCAGTTACGTCTTTGAATACCGTCTTCGGCAAGATTGCGTAAAATACTGCAAATACGTGCATACGCATACTGAACATAGTACACGGGGTTGCTGTTGGTTTCGCTGACCGCAAGGTCAAGGTCAAAGTCAAAGTGCGAATTGGGTTCACGCAGGTTAAAGAAAAATCTTGCCGCATCAATCGGCACCTCTTCAAGCAATGTTACAAGTGTAATTGCCTTGCCCGAACGCTTAGATGCTTTTATAACCTCACCGTCACGCACAAGACGTACCATTTGCATAAGCACGGCATCAAGGCGGTTGGCATCTACACCGAGGGCGGTAAGAGCCGCTTTAAGACGCGGAACATAACCGTGGTGGTCGGCACCTAAAATATCTATAGCCTTGTCAAACTTGCGAACCTCTAATTTGTTGTAGTGGTATGCAATGTCAGGCACAACATAGGTGGGCACGCCGTTTGCACGTACAAGCACGAAGTCTTTATCACAACCGAAATCGGTAGCCTTAAACCACAATGCACCTTCTTGTGTGTAGGTGTAACCGCTTTGTTTTAAAAGTTCTATAATTTTTGCGGTTTCGCCGTTGTTGTGTAGGGTGCTTTCATGGAACCAAGTGTTGTATTCAATGCGGTATTTTAAGAGGTCATCTTTTAAACCTTGAATATTTTTAGGCAATGCAAATTCAACCAACGCTTTGCGGCGTGTTTCTTCGTCACAATTCATATATTTATCGCCGTTGATTTCGGCAAATGCTTTTGCGTGTTCTATAATATCGTTACCGTGGTATGAGTCTTCGGGCATTTCAATGCCGTCGGAATACAACTGTTTATAACGCAAATCGAGAGATAAACCGAATTTGTTTATCTGATTGCCTGCATCGTTTATATAAAATTCACGTTCGGTGTAATAACCTGCCGCACTCAGTACTGCCGCCAAGCAGTCACCCAAAGCACCACCGCGGGCGTTACCGATGTGCATAGGGCCTGTAGGGTTTGCTGAAACAAATTCAACAAGCACCTTTTTGCCCTCGCCGTAATTACTTTTGCCGTAATCGGCACCTTTTTCGATTACGTCGGCAACAATGCCTGCGTAGTATTTATCCGATAAAAACAGATTAATAAATCCGGGGCCTGCAATTTCATATTTTTCAATATATGTGCCGTTAAAATCGGCGTTTGCCATAAGTGTTTCTGCAATAGCACGCGGAGCAGACTTAAAGTTTCTTGCCCAAACCATAGCGGCATTTACGGCATAATCACCGTTTTTACGGTCGGCAGGTACTTCAATTTTAAAAGGTGTTAATTCTGCACGGCATAAATCACCTTTTGACATTGCAGCCTCGGCGGCATCGGTAAGTATTTTTTCAATTTGATTTTTTGTATCGTTTACTAAAATAGACATTATTATCTCTCCTGAACTGTAATTTCAACTGTATTTTCACTGAGCGGCTGAAGATTTGCATCTATAGAATAACTCATTTTGAGTGTGCCGCCGCATTCGTTAAGGTTTGCCGTTACATCTTTGCCGTAAATACCGAGTGTAAGACTGCCCTGCGGAATTGAATAAAGGCAACTGTTACGTTCACCCTTTGTTATAACAAACCGAGAGGTAAGTTCGCCCCGTCGGTCTAAAACCACCGTATTGTTGTTTTGTACCGTTAATTGTGTTTTTGTTTTTTTGCCTGCTATTGTATCCTCTTCGGAATATGTAAGTATATAATCGCCGTTAAAACTTCTAAGTGTACCTTCGGTTGAAAATTCAACAATGTCGGTATCACCGTCGAGCCCTTGTGTTCCTTTAATTTTAATCAAAACTTTTTTCATAATTTTTCAATATCAACCTGTTCTATATAAAAATCGTTATTGTAATCACCCAACATAACCTGTACGGTTTTGTCAAAAGTTGTGGTTTTGTCACTCACGTAAAATCGGTGCGTTGCCGCCGATTGACCGTCGTTGAGCGAATCGGTTTGTGAGAGCATTTTTTTAATTGCGTTTGCGGTAGAAACACCCATATTTATAAGATTAACTTTGCTGCCCAATATTTCGCCTATGGCATCGCTAAGCACAGGAAAATGCGTACAACCCAAAATAAGTGTGTCAACACCGGCTTCTATTATAGGTTTTAAATACCGCTTTAAAGTTTCAAGGGCTACGGTGTCGTTTTTACCTGTCCAGCCTTCTTCTACCAAGGGGACTAACAGAGTTCCGCTTGATTCGGTAACTTGTGCTGTGGGCAACAACTGTTTGATTTGCTGTTTGTGGGCACCGCTGTTTATGGTTGCATTTGTGGCAAGAATACCGATTTTTTGGTTTTCGGTAACCGATACGGCATCTTTAACCGAATGTGAAACAACCTCTACAAAAGGCACAGGCAAATTTTTTGCTGTGTCAGCCGCTACAGAAGAAACTGTGCCGCAAGCCGCAACAATCATTTTTACGTTTTTTGACAACAAAAAGTTTTCGTCTTGCAAAGCATATTTTTTAATTGTATCGTTACTTTTGGTGCCGTACGGCACACGGCCTGTATCACCGAAATACACAATGTTTTCGTTTGGTAAACTGCGTATAATTTCACGTGCTACGGTAAGCCCGCCAAGTCCCGAATCAAAAATTCCGATTGCACGGTTATCAGACAATGTGGTTACCCCTTTCAAAAAAGCGTATATAATTACTCATATTAATATTATCACACAGTACACGTTTTATCAAGCAAAACTTAACGTAATTGTACGTAAATTGAACCGATATATGACCTATGTTTTACCGTTTTGCAAAAAATACTTGCATTTTTTAATAAATATGTTATAATTTGCTTGTAAAATGCGTTGATAAAGAAAAGTAAGGTTGTCGGTCATTTTTCAGAGAGGGTTGGTCACAGGCTGTAAGCCAACCTATTTTGCAACAACTTGAAGTTCACTTTTGAGCAGTGCGGCTGAACGGTTTTTTACCAATTAAGCGGCAACGGGCAGTCGGTTCCGTTACAGACCGAGGAGAGTGTTTGCTCTTTGAGCGAAAATGCGGGTGGTACCGCGGAGTTTGTTAATTCAGACTTCGTCCTGTTTTTAGGGCGAAGTCTTTTTTTATTTGTGATTTTTGAAAAGG
This sequence comes from uncultured Ruminococcus sp., assembly GCA_964624945.1. Lineage (GTDB taxonomy): Bacteria > Bacillota > Clostridia > Oscillospirales > Acutalibacteraceae > UBA737. The sequence continues at coordinate 10,113 of CAZUYL010000031.1, forward strand.
AGATAATTATGAAAGAAAAACTTGAACAAATCAAGGCTGAGGCACTTAAAGAAATTGCCGATGCCAAAGATAGTGCCGATTGTGAAGCAGTAAGGGTAAAATATCTTGGTAAAAAGGGTGAACTTACCGCACTTTTAAAAATGATGGGCAGTCTTTCTGCCGAAGAACGCCCCGTAATGGGTCAACTTGTGAATTCCGCAAAAGCGGAAGTTGATGCCGCTTTGGGTGAAAAAGTTGCCGAAATGAACAAAAAAGCAACCGAACTTAAATTAAAGGCTGAAACCATTGACATTACAATGCCTGCAAAAACATCAACCGTAGGTAAATTGCATCCGCTTAATACCGTGCTTAACGATATGATTGATATTTTTCAGTCAATGGGATTTGACGTTGTTGACGGCCCCGAAGTTGAAACCGACCACTACAACTTTGAGTGCTTAAACGTTCCTGCCGATCACCCTGCACGTGATATGCAAGACACATTCTACCTTGCAGAAAATATTTTGCTCAGAACCCAAACTTCTGCCGCACAAATACGCACTATGGAAAACCGCAAACCGCCTATACGTGTAATTTGTCCGGGCCGTGTTTACCGTGCCGACGAGGTTGATGCTACACATTCACCTGTTTTTCACCAGATAGAAGGTTTGGTTGTTGATAAGGGTATTACTATGTGTGACCTTAAAGGTGTACTTGAACAGTTTGCCCACGAAATTTACGGCAAAGATACAAAGGTAAAATTCCGCCCGTCGTTCTTCCCGTTTACAGAACCGTCGGTTGAAGTTGACGTTTCGTGCAGTGAATGTGGCGGTAAAGGTTGCCGTGTATGTAAAGGTGCCGGTTGGATAGAAATTTTAGGTGCAGGTATGGTGCACCCCAACGTTTTGCGTTCTTGCGGTATCGACCCCGAAGTTTACAGCGGTTTTGCATTCGGTATAGGTCTTGACCGACTTACAACTACACGCTATAAAATAAGCGATATACGTTTACTTTTCGAGAACGACAAGCGTTTTCTTGACCAATTTTAATAAGGTGGGTTAGTTTTATGAAAATATCGTTAAATCATTTAAAAAATTACGTTGATATAAACGTGCCCGTACAAGAACTTTGCGACCGTATGGTTATGGCGGGCTTTGAGGTTGAAAGCATTGAAGCCGAGGGCGAAAATATTAAAAATGTTGTAGCGGCACGTATTGTAAAAATTGAACCGCATCAAGACAGCGACCATTTGCAAATTTGCCAAATGGATATAGGCGAAAAAGATTTGATTCAAATAGTAACAGGTGCTCAAAACATTAAAGAGGGCGACTTGGTTCCTGCTGCACTTGACAACAGCGATTTGCCCAACGGTATGCACATAAAAGCAGGTAAATTACGTGGCGTGGCATCTAACGGTATGTTGTGTTCGGGCGGTGAACTTTGCCTTACCGAAGAGGATTATGAAGGTGCTTCGGTAAACGGTATTCTTATTCTTAAAGACGAATGGAAAACAGGTACCGATATGCGAACCGTTTTGGGCCTTGATGACTATATAATCGACTTCAAAATTACCGCAAACCGCCCCGACTGTAATTGCTTTTTGGGTGTTGCTAAAGAGGCTTCGGTAGTTTTGGGCACCGATTATCATCAACCTGTACCTACCTATAAAACCTGTGGCGGAAATATTGCCGATTACATTGATATAGAGGTACAAAATTATGACCTTTGTCCGCGTTATATGGGCAGACTTGTTAAAAATTTACGCATAAAGCCGTCACCCGCTTGGATGCAAAAAGCCTTGACTGCTTCGGGTATGCGACCAATTAACAACATTGTAGACATTACAAACTTTGTTATGCTTGAAACAGGTCAACCTATGCACGCGTTTAACTACAACGATTTAGCAGATAAAAAAATAATCGTTCGCAACGCAAAAGAGGGCGAATCTATAACCACGCTTGACGGCAACGAACACAAATTAAACGCCGATATGTTGGTAATAGCCGACGGCGAAAAACCGTCTTGCCTTGCAGGTATTATGGGCGGTAAGGAAAGCGAAATCGAAAGTGATACAAAAGATTTGTTCCTTGAATCAGCAAAATTCCGCCGTGACAGTATAAGAAAAACAGGCAGAGCATTAGGTCTTCGCACCGAAGCCAGCGGCAGATACGAAAAAGGCACCGATATTATAAATGTTGGCTTTGCTATGGAACGTGCTTTGCAACTTATTTGTGAACTCGATGCAGGTGACATTGTTGAAGGTGTTATTGACCGCAACACAGGTTTACCCGAAGATAAAATTTTAAACGTTAAATCAAGCAGCATAGTAGACCTTTTGGGCGTTGAAATTCCCGAAATAAAAATGGTTGAAATTTTAAACCGCTTAGGTCTTGATACCGTTGCCGAAAACGGCGTGCTTACCGTTCGCGTTCCGTCAATACGTGACGATATTGAGGGCAGAGCCGACCTTGCCGAAGAGGTTATGCGAATTTACGGCTACGAACATATAGTCGGCACCGCTATGAAAGGCGAAGTTGTAAGAGGTAAAAAATTGCCCGAACGCATCAAAGATGACAAGTTAAAAGGTCTGCTTTGCGGTATGGGTTGTTATGAAATTGCAACTTATTCGTTCATTTCATCAAATGCACCCGATACATTAATGCTTTCATCAGATGATAGCCGCCGCAACGCCGTAAAACTTCTTAACCCGTTGGGTGACGAATATTCAACAATGCGTACGCAACTTGTAACAAGTATGCTTGGTGTTATGGCAACAAATATTAACCGTAAAATTGATGCAGGCAGATTTTTTGAGGTAAGCAAACGCTTTATTCCTAAAAACTTACCCATTACCGAACAACCTTACGAATTGCCTACGCTTTGCATCGGTGTTTACGGTAAAGACGAAGATTTCTTTACACTTAAAGGCATAATCGAAAAAATAATGAAAGATTTCGGTGCCCATACACAGTATAAACGCTCTGCCGAAACATATTTGCATCCGGGCAGACAGGCAGAAGTTTTGGCAAACAATAATTCGGTTGCCGTTATGGGCGAAGTTCACCCCGAAGTTGCCGCAAATTATGGCATTGATACGCGTGTATACGTTGCTGAAATTAAACTTGATGTGCTTTACGCTATAAACAAACGTAAAACAACATATAAACCGCTTCCTAAATTTCCTGCTGTTGAGCGTGACTATGCAATGCTTTGTGATGCCGATATACCTGTAGGCGATTTAGAAAAGGCAATTACAAACGGTGCAGGCAGATTGCTTGAAAAAGCCGAACTGTTTGACGTATATCAAGGTTCACAAATACCCGAAGGCAAAAAAAGTGTTGCTTACAGTGTATGGCTTCGCTCTGCTGAGGCTACACTCACCGATGCCCAAATCGATGAAGTGAACAACAAAATTATCACAAATCTTAAAAAATTGGGTGCAGAATTGCGTAAATAAACGGTTTTAATCAAAAATTAAGATATTCTTATAAAAATTACACTTGAAATTTACGCTTTTGCGGTATATTATAGAATTGTTAACAAAAACTAAGGTAGGTGCTTATTATGAATGATAAAACAATGACTTTTTCAATCGGTGACCAAACCGAGCAAGAAATTCGCCGTATACTTACTTCGGTGTACGATTCTTTAAAAGAAAAGGGTTATAACCCCATTAACCAAATAGTAGGTTATATACTGTCTGAAGACCCAACCTATATTACCACGCATAATAATGCACGTAATCTTATACGCCGCATTGACCGTGACACACTTTTGCAGTCATTGGTTAAATATTATCTTGCATCGTAATAATCAATTTAAAACCTCTTGCTCAGCTGAGCAAGAGGTTTCAGACTGTCGAAAAAGTCCAGATTAAGCTGGGCTTTTTCTGCGTTTTGTGG
>CAZUYL010000032.1:0-13696 GCA_964624945.1 uncultured Ruminococcus sp.
GTATTATACTATATAACATATAGCGTGAAAGGATAGATTTGTTTTGGTTAGATTTGAAACAAACAACTTACTTGACACAACACACACAATAGCATACAAAATTTTCAGCGGCAAAAAATACGCTTTTGAAGTTTTGCCCGAAATTAAAAATTTTATTGCCGAATTATCACTCACGCTTGACCGTGAAAAATTTGATGATTTAGGCAACGGAATTTTTGTTGCCAAAACGGCAAAAATCACAAAAAGTGCCTTTGTGACAGGTCCGTGTATTATTGACGAATACGCTGAAATACGACATTGTGCTTTTATACGCGGCGGTGTTATTGTGGGCAAAAATGCTGTTGTGGGTAATTCGACCGAACTTAAAAACTCAATACTTTTTGATGGGGTACAGGTGCCGCATTATAATTATGTGGGTGACAGTGTTTTAGGCTACAGGTCACATATGGGGGCAGGTGCCGTTACTTCAAACGTAAAGTCGGACAAAACAAATATATCTATTAAATTTGACGGTAAAAAGTATGATACAAATTTTAGAAAAATGGGTGCTATTTTAGGCGACTTTGCAGAAATAGGTTGCGGTGCGGTTTTAAATCCGGGAACGGTCATCGGCAGAAACAGTAATGTTTACCCCTTGTCATCGGTAAGGGGCTATGTTGCCGAAAACAGCATTTATAAAAATAGCACCGAAATAGTGGAGAAAGTATGGAAAAGTGGGATATTTTAAATGCTGACGGTTCTTTTACAGGCAAAACCACCGTCAGAGGTAACTGTAAATTAAATCCGCACGAATATCACCTTGTTGTTCACATTTGGGTTATGGCTTCAAACGGCGATTTTTTAATTCAACGCAGGTCAGACACAAAAAAACTAATGCCGGGTGAATGGGCGGCAACAGGCGGAGCCGCAGTTTCGGGTGAGAGTTCTTATATGGCGGCAAGCCGAGAACTTTTTGAAGAGTTGGGAATAAAATCAACCGAAGAAACGTTGAAAAAATTAACAAGAATGAAAAGAAGAAATTCATTGCTTGATATATGGTTTATGACAAACGATATTTCACGTGACGATTTAAAACTTCAAAAAAGCGAAGTTGCCGATGCAAAGTGGGTAACACGCGAAAAACTTTTAAAAATGATAAAAAGCGGTCAGTTTCATAACTACGGTAAAGAGTATTTTGATACTCTGTTCACAAAAATTGACAATATGCGAGGTGCAACATTATGAGTTTAAACATATCGGGCGAAAAGTGTGCCTTTTGTAAAGCGTACCTGTTTGAAGAAGATGATGTTGTTTACTGCCCAGAATGCGGAGCACCTCACCACCGTGACTGTTATAACGAATTAGGCCATTGTGCTTTAGAAGATTTGCACGGCACCGAAAATCAGTATAAAAGACCTGAACCGCAATCCGAAAAACCGACAGAAAAAGTCCCCGAAACAGACGGCGAAATTATCTGCGGTATGTGTGGTGAAAAATACAGCATAAACGAACAGGTTTGCCCTAAGTGTAATACACCGAATATGGTAAAATCGGGTCAAAGATATATAAAAATAGATTTTTTAGGCGGCGTGCCCGCAAACACCGATTTGGGTGACGGCGTTACCGCTGATGAGGCAAAAAAATTTGTTGCCGTTAACACTCAAAGATACATTCCTAAATTTTTAAAGTTTAAAAGCGGCAAAAAATCATCTTGGAATTGGCTTGCTTTTTTATTTCCGGGTGCTTGGTTTTTATCACGCAAAATGAATTTGTTAGGTGCAGTAATAACCACCTTGCAGGTAGCATTTTCAATGTTTTTAATTCCGTTTACCAACGCAGTTTCGTTTTTAGACCTTGCAAACGTGAACGGATATACCGAATATGCCGCCTTGGTTTTTGAAAATATATCAAAAATAGGAACAACGGTTATTTATTTATCTTTTATAGGTATGGTGTTACAACTTGTGTTGCGTATTTTGTGTGGAATTTTCGGTGATTATTTGTACAAAAGGCGTGTAACATCTGCCGTGACCGAAATTAAAACCTCAGTTGCGGAAGACAGTGTCGGTGCATACCGTAAAAAAGGCGGAGTTAGTCTTGCTTTTGCACTTTTGGGCATTTTAATTGTAGAGTATTTCCCGACGTTGCTTGCAACCTTAATATAATGTGTATAATGTGTGAATTTTATGAAAAATAAGTATACAACCCTTTATTTTGATTTAGACAACACCCTGCTTGATTTTTCTGCCGCAGAAGATTCTGCCATAAGGCAACTGTTGAAGTTACATAATTTACCCGTAAACCGTGAGATTATTTCAACCTATTCGGCAATCAACCAAACTTGGTGGGAACGTTTTGAACGCGGTGAAATTCAAAAACAAGAAATTTTTGCAGGCAGATTTAATGATTTGCTGCAAAAATACGGATTTTCGGGCAATCCATCTCAAATGGCGGAAGATTATTTTGACTTTTTGTCACAAGGTTATTACATTATAAAAGATGCCGACCGCGTGCTTGAATACATTAAATCACGCGGATATACGGTTTGCATTACAACCAACGGTGTGTCACGCACACAGTACCGCCGAATAGACGGTTGCGGTCTAAAAGGTTATTTTGATTATATAATAGTTTCGGAAGATGCAGGTCACCAAAAACCCGAAAGTGCATATTTTGATTATGTTATGCAAAACACCCCCGAAAAAGACAAATCAAAAATTTTGGTTATAGGCGATTCGCAGTCGTCGGATATTTTAGGCGGGGTTAATTTCGGCGTTGATACCTGTTGGCTTAACCCAAAATCTTTGCCGAATATAAATAATTCTACCTATGAAATATCGGATATAACCCAAATTATGCAATTTTTATAGGAATATGCACTAAAAAATGCATAAAATAAAAAACAATTGAATATTTATTCAAAATACGCTTGACAAATCGAATTGTCAAGCGTATAATGTTTGCATAACGAATGAATAAAACCGAAAAGGAAGTATGAATTATGAATAAAAATGAAATCAAAAAGGTAGTTCTTGCATATTCAGGCGGACTTGATACATCAATAATTATTCCGTGGCTTAAAGAAAATTATAATAACTGCGAAGTTATTGCCGTATCGGGCAACGTAGGTCAGGCAGACGAACTTGAAGGCCTTGAAGAAAAGGCAATAAAAACAGGTGCATCAAAACTTTATGTACTTGACCTTACCGATGAATATGTTGACGATTACATTATACCTTGTGTAAAAGCAGGTGCCGTTTATGAAGATTATCTTCTTGGCACAAGCCATGCACGTCCTTGCATTGCAAAAGGTCTTGTAGACATTGCTATTAAAGAGGGTGCCGATGCAATTTGTCACGGTTGCACAGGCAAGGGTAACGATCAGGTACGTTTTGAACTTACCATTAAACATTTTGCACCGAATATGCCCATAATTGCACCTTGGCGTGAATGGGATATTAAATCTCGTGAAGAAGAAATCGAATACGCCGAAGCACATAATATTCCGCTGAAAATAAACAGAGAAACCAACTACTCAAAAGATAAAAACTTGTGGCACTTATCACACGAGGGTATGGATCTTGAAGATACAGGTAACGAACCGCTTTATGATAAAGAAGGTTTTCTTGAAATGGGCGTTTCACCCGTAAAAGCACCCGATACCCCCACATACGTAACACTCGATTTTGAAAAGGGCGTTCCCGTAGCAATTGACGGCGAAAAAATGAGTGCTAAAAACATCATTTTAAAACTCAACGAGTTGGGCGGCAAAAACGGTATAGGTATTATTGATATTGTTGAAAACCGTCTCGTAGGTATGAAATGCCGTGGCGTATATGAAACTCCCGGCGGTACAATCCTTTATAAAGCACACGAAGCACTTGAAAGCATTTGCCTTGATAAAATGACTTTGCACGAAAAACAAAGACTTTCTATCACTTATGCCGAACTTGTATATAACGGTCAATGGTTTACTCCTTTGCGTGAGGCTCTTGCCGCTTTTGTTGATAAAACTCAAGAAAAGGTTACAGGTAAAGTTAAACTTAAACTTTATAAGGGCAACATAATCAAAGCAGGTATTTGGAGCGATTATTCACTCTACAGCGAAGAAATCGCAACATTCGGTGAAAGTGATTACGACCAAACCGATTCTGCAGGATTTATCAATCTTTATGGTTTGCCGATTAAGGTTCAGGCAACGGTTGATGCTGCAAACAATAAAAAATAAGCAAAAAATAAATCTGCCCGACTGTACGGTCGGGCAGTCGGAGATATTATGACAAATGTATTTATAGACGGCAGTGCGGGTACAACGGGACTCCGCATCTACGACAGGCTTGTTTCAAGAAACGATATTTCGCTTATAACTTTGCCCGAAAATTTAAGAAAAGACGATAAAGCACGTTCAGATGCCATAAACTCGGCAGATGTAGTTTTTTTGTGCCTGCCCGATGATGCGGCACGTCAGGCGGTATCTTTTGTAAAAAATGATAATACCGCTATTATTGATACTTCTACCGCACACCGTGTAAACAGCGATTGGGTTTACGGTTTTGCAGAACTGACAGGCAAAAGAAACGAAATTATAAATTCTAAAAGAATTGCCAACCCCGGTTGTCACGCAAGCGGTTTTATTGCACTTGTAAAACCTTTGGTTGAAGCAAAGGTTATTGATGTTAATACCGCACTTACCTGCTTTTCAATTACGGGTTATTCGGGCGGCGGTAAAAAAATGATAGCCGAATACGAATGTGATGAGTTATCTCCGCTGCTTGAAGCACCAAGGCAGTACGGTCTTGCACAACAACACAAACATTTAAAAGAAATGCAGGCAATAAGCGGCATTGCCGTGGCTCCTGCGTTTTGCCCTGTAGTGTCAAATTTTTACAGCGGTATGGAAGTTACGGTAACGCTTTTTAAAAATGATATTAAGGCGACTGCCGAAAATATAAAATCAATTTACAAAAATTATTATACCGACAAACTTGTTCATTTTGATGATAATTGTGACGAAAGCGGATTTTTATCGGCGGCGGCAATGTCGGGCAGAGATGATATGCAAATTTCACTCTTCGGCAATGATGAACGCATTATTTTAACCGCAAGGTATGATAATTTAGGCAAAGGTGCATCGGGTGCTGCTATTCAAAATATGAATATACTCATCGGTGCAAAAGAAACTACAGGTCTTGTTTTTTAACGGAGGAACAATGGATATTAAAATTATAAACGGCGGTGTATGTGCTGCAAGCGGATTTAAAGCATCGGGTGTACATTGCGGAATAAGAAAAAACAAAACAAAAAAAGATTTGGCACTTATTTACAGCGAAAATATTTGTAATGCGGCGGCGGTTTATACCACCAATCTTGTAAAAGGTGCACCGCTTACGGTTACAAAAAAACATATATCAAACGGCAAGGCCCAAGCGGTAATTTGCAATAGCGGTAACGCCAACACCTGCAACGCAAACGGCATTGATATTGCCGAACAGATGAGTACTTTGGTAGCCAATGCTTTAAATTGCAACGCCGATGACGTTGTTGTTGCATCTACAGGCGTTATAGGTCAACCGCTCGATATTACTCCAATAGCAAGCGGCATTCCCGTTTTGGCAGACACTTTATCATCAAACGGCAGTAACGATGCCGCTGAGGCTATTATGACTACCGACACGGTTGACAAACAAATTGCCGTTGAGTTTAAAATAGGTGACAAGGTTTGTAAAATGGGCGGTATTGCCAAGGGCAGCGGTATGATACATCCTAATATGGCTACAATGCTTGTCTTTATTACAACCGATGTTGCTATATCACCCGAAATGTTGCAAAAAGCCTTGTCGGGCGATGTTAAAAACACCTTTAATATGTTAAGTGTTGACGGTGATACATCAACTAATGATATGGTAACTGTTTTGGCAAACGGTTTAGCAGGCAACCGTGAAATCGTTTCAAACGGTGAAGATTTTGACATATTTATGAAAGCACTAAATACCGTAACGGTTAATTTGTGCCGTGTTATAGCCGGTGACGGCGAGGGTGCAACAAAATTGCTTGAATGTAAGGTTAGTGGTGCCAATAGCGTAGATACCGCAAAAACTGTTGCAAAAAGCGTTGTATGTTCAAGCCTTTTAAAAGCCGCAATGTTCGGTGCCGATGCCAACTGGGGTCGTGTGCTTTGTGCAATTGGTTACAGCGGTGCTGCAGTTGATGTTACAAAAATTGACGTTGCTTTTGTTTCACCAAAGGGTAAAATTGTTGTTTGCCAAAAAGGTTCGGGTGTAGATTTTTCCGAAGAGTCAGCAAAAGAGATTTTACTCGAAAAAGAAATTGTTATTGACGTAAACCTCAATGACGGAGAATTTAATTCTACTGCGTGGGGTTGCGATTTAACCTATGATTACGTAAAAATTAACGGAGATTACAGAACATAAGGTGATATTATGGAAAATCATTTTTCAAATGCCGAACGTGCCGAAGTATTAACCCAAGCATTGCCTAATATTAAAAAATACAGCGGAAAAATCGTTGTAATTAAATACGGCGGTAATGCTATGATAAACGAACAACTTAAACAACAGGTTATGGAAGATATGGTTCTTTTATGGCTTATTGGCGTAAAGGTTGTTTTGGTGCACGGCGGCGGACCTGAAATTAACGAACTTATGGATAAACTCGGCAAAAAACCGCAGTTTGTTGACGGCTTACGTGTAACCGACAAAGAAACGGTAGATATAGTTCAAATGGTGCTTGCAGGCAAAGTAAACAAAACCCTTGTAAATCTGCTTGAAATGAAGGGCGGCAAGGCAATGGGTATTAGCGGTATGGACGGCAGACTTATTGAGGCTGAAATCAAAGACGAACGTTTAGGTTATGTCGGCAAAGTTACAAATGTTCATATAACCCCCATTGTTGATTTGCTTGAAAAAGGATATATACCCGTTATATCGACAATAGGTTGTGATAAAAACGGTAATGCCTACAACATAAACGGTGATACTGCCGCGGCATATATAGCAGGTGCACTCGGTGCACAACGACTTATAATGATGACCGATATTGACGGCATTTTGCGTGATAAAGATGATCCAACCACAATTATACCCAATGTTACTTTAAAAGGAATTGAACAACTAAAGGCAGAGGGTGTAATTTCGGGCGGTATGATACCAAAGGTTGATTGCTGTGTTGAAGCAATACACAAAGGCGTTAAAAACGTTGTAATTTTAGATGGCAGAGTGCCTCACTCAATTCTTATGGAACTTCTTACCGATGAAGGTGCAGGTACAATGGTGAGCAAAGATGAATGATATAATTTCAAAAGACAAGCAGTATGTTGCAAATACATACAACCGTTTTAATGTACAACTTGTAAACGGCAAAGGTTCTAAAGTTTACGGTCAAGACGGAAAAGAATACATAGATATGGGTTCGGGTATAGGCGTTACGGCTTTCGGTTATGCCGATGACGAATGGGCAGATGCCGTAACAAATCAGGCAAAAACATTACAGCACACTTCAAACTTGTATTATACCGAACCGTGTGTTAAGTTGGCAGAGTTGCTTTGTCAAAAAACAGGTTTAAAAAAGGTGTTCTTTTCAAATTCGGGTGCCGAAGCAAACGAATGTGCAATAAAAGTTGCACGTAAATGGGCAAGTGAAAACAAGGGTGAAGATTGCTATAAAATACTTACCCTTGAAAACAGTTTTCACGGCAGAACAGTTACAACGCTTGCGGCAACAGGGCAAGAGCATTACCATCAACTTTTTACACCTTTAACCGACGGTTTTATACATACCCCAGCAAACAATATTCAAATGCTTGAAAAGGCGGTAAACGAAAATAATATAGCCGCTATAATGTTTGAGTGTGTTCAGGGTGAGGGTGGCGTAATTCCGCTTGAACCCGATTTTGTAAAAGCAATAGAAACTCTTTCTTCTGAAAAAGAATTCTTAATAATTGTTGATGAGGTTCAAACAGGCAATGGCAGAAGCGGTAAAATGTACGCCTATATGAATTACGGCATCATACCCGATATTGTTACCACCGCAAAGGGATTAGGCGGCGGCTTGCCGATTGGTGCGGCAATGCTTGGCGAAAAGGTTGAAAATGTTTTAGGCTTTGGCGATCACGGTTCAACCTACGGCGGCAACCCTGTGTGTTGTGCGGCGGCAATTACGGTTGTCAACCGCTTAACACAAGATTTTTTAAATGAAGTAAAGGCTAAAAGCGATTATATTTTTGAAAAATTATCCAATGCCGACGGCGTACAATCGGTAAGCGGTTTGGGTTTGATGATAGGCATAAAAACCGTAAAACCTGCGGCGGAAGTTGTAAAATCTGCCATTGAAATGGGTGTTTTGTGTCTTACCGCAAAAGATAAGGTAAGATTGCTTCCGGCTCTTAATATTCCGTTTGAAGATTTAAAAAAGGCAATAGATGTTATAATTGAGGTGGCAAAGGTATGAATTTAAAAGGTAAAAATTTTTTAAAACTGCTTGATTTTACAAGTGAAGAAATTAACGGCTTGCTTGATTTAGCGGCAGAATTTAAAGAATTGAAAAAAAGCGGCACTCCGCATAAATATTTTGAGGGTAAAAACATAGCACTCATTTTTGAAAAAACAAGCACACGAACACGTTGTTCTTTTGAAGTGGCGGCGGCAGATTTAGGCATACACTCCACCTATCTTGAACCTATGGGTTCGCAAATAGGCAAAAAAGAAAGCATTGCCGACACGGCAAGAGTTTTAGGCAGAATGTATGACGGCATCGAATACCGCGGTTTCGGTCAAGAAATTGTCGAGCAACTTGCAAAATATGCGGGTGTTCCTGTTTGGAACGGTCTTACCAACGAATATCACCCAACACAAATACTTGCCGATTTTTTGACAATAAAAGAGCATTTCGGCGAACTTAAAGGCAAAAAGTTGGTATATATGGGTGATGCACGCTACAATATGGCTAATTCACTTATGGTAGGTTGTGCAAAAATGGGTATGCATTTTGTGGCATGTACCAATAAAAAGTATTTTCCAAACGGTGAACTTGTTGCAGAATGTGAAAAAATTGCCAAAACCACAGGTGCAATAATTGAGTTTTCGGAAAATACCGATGCAGTAATCGGTGCCGATGTTATATATACTGATGTTTGGGTTTCTATGGGTGAACCCGACAGCGTTTGGGAAGAACGAATTAAGGACTTAATGCCCTATCAGGTAAATTCCGACCTTATGAAAAAGGCAGGCGACGGTTGCCGATTTATGCATTGCCTACCTGCGTTCCATAATCTTGATACAAAAGTCGGCAAAGAAATTTATCAAAAATTCGGCATTGACTGTATGGAGGTCACCGATGATGTTTTTGAGTCGGAACAGTCAATAGTTTTTGATGAAGCGGAAAACCGTATGCACACAATTAAAGCGGTTATTGCGGCTACAATCTAATTGTGACAAAATTGTGTTATGACATTTTAATAAACTTTTAATATTTTTTTAAAATTCCTTTCGTATTATATTTGTGGTAATACGAAAGGTTTTTTGTTATGAAAGCGAGGTGATTTTGTGAAATACCGACACGAACTGAAATATGAAATAACTTATGCCGAAATGTTAATGTTGCGTTCACGGTTACATTATGTTATGAGCCGTGACCCAAACGCCGTAGACGGCAAATATTTAATTCGCAGTTTGTATTTTGATAACGATTACAACAAGGCACTCAAAGAAAAAATCGACGGCGTTAACAAACGTGAAAAATTTCGTATACGAATGTACAATTTTGACTCTTCTTTCATAAAACTTGAAAAAAAGAGCAAAATCAACGGTCTGTGCCGCAAAGACAGTACCGTTATAACACGTGAGCAGACATTAAAAATATTAAACGGCGATTATTCTGATTTTAAAAGCGACAATGCATTGTTAAATGAATTTTATGTCAAAGTCAAAAATCAGATGATTAAACCCAAAACAATAGTTGATTACACACGCGAACCTTTTGTTTTAAAAACGGGTAACGTTAGGGTAACTTTAGATTACAATATCAAAAGCGGCATAAAAAGTGCCGATTTTTTAAACCCGGATACCGTGACCGTTTTGTGCGAAAATAATCCCGTTGTTTTAGAGGTCAAATGGGATGAGTTTTTGCCCGATGTTGTAAAATCTGTTTTAGATATTGACTGCGGCAGGCGGGGTTCGTTTTCAAAATATGCCGCTTGCAGAATATATGGTTAAACCGTGAATATTTTATAAAAAGGAGTAGTTTTAAATGAGTTTTAACGATATTTTTAAATCAAGTTTTTTAGAAAATGTTACAAGTGTAAGTCTTTTTGATATGGTGATTGCCATTATTTTGGCATTTGGTATAGGTGTTTTTATATTTTTGGTTTACAAAAAAACCTGTCAAGGTGTAATGTATTCGTCAAGTTTCGGAACAACGCTTGTAGCCCTGACAATGATTACAACGGTTGTTATATTGGCGGTAACTTCAAATGTTGTGTTGTCACTCGGTATGGTGGGTGCACTTTCAATAGTGCGTTTTCGCACCGCTATTAAAGAGCCGCTTGACATAGCCTTTTTGTTTTGGTCAATAGCGGCAGGTATTGTTTTGGCGGCAGGCTTAATTCCGCTTGCGGTAATAGGCAGCGTTGTTATAGGCGTAATATTGCTTGTGTTTGCCAATAAAAAAAGCAGTTGCAAACCGTATATTTTGGTTATTTCTTGCAATGATTATAATTCCGAACAAGCGGCAATGCAGTTTGTTGAAAGCCGGGTTAAAAAATACATTGTTAAAAGCAAAACCGCACAAAAGGGTTTAACCGAAATTAACCTTGAGGTTAATCTGCTTGACCAAAATACAGATTTTATAAACGCCCTATCGGATATGCAGGGCGTAAACAGTGCCGTGCTTGTAAGTTACAACGGTGATTATTCTGCATAGGGGGTTGTGACAATGTCTACACATAAGCATTTTGATAAAATTTGCTGTGTTATTGTTGCCTTAACCCTTGTTATTACCGTTGCTTTTATAAACGGCGAAAAACTCGGAATTAAAAAAATGTCTTCTGTAATGGGGTACGAAAGCAAAATCTTTGACACCTCACGTGTTCACGAACTTAATATTGTAATGGACAATTGGGATACATTTATTTCAAACTGTAAAAACGAGGAATACTATAAATGCACCGTAGTTATTGATAACGAACCGTATAAAAACGTTGCAATACGCGGCAAGGGCAATACATCGCTTACGCAGGTTGAGTCATACGGCAACAACCGTTACAGTTTTAAAATTGAATTTGACCGTTACGACAGTTCAAAAACCTATTACGGTTTAGACAAACTTTGCCTTAATAATATTATTCAAGATAACACTTATGTGAAAGATTATCTGTGCTATCAAATGATGTTATCTACAGGGGTGGCAGCACCGCTTTGCAGTTACGTTCATATTACCGTAAACGGCGAGAATTGGGGACTCTATTTAGCAGTAGAAGGTATTGAAGAGGCATTTTTGCAACGCAATTACGGTAAAAACTACGGCAACTTGTATAAACCCGACAGTCAAAATATGGGCGGTGGCCGTGGAAACGGTGAAGATTTTAACATTGAAAACTTTTTAACCGACAGCGAAAATGCCGATTTTGAAACCGATAAGCAACAAAATGATTTTACACCCGAAACTTTTAACGGTATTGAAAATCAACCGCCCGATAAAAACGGTGACAATGCTTTTTTTGGCGATAGTTCAAAAGAAAAATTCGGCAATAATATGATAAACGGAAACGATGATGTTCTGCTTAAATACACAGATGACAGTTTTGAAAGTTATTCAAACATTTTTGATAATGCCAAAACCAATATCACTGATAGCGATAAAACACGCCTGATAAAGTCGCTTAAAAAACTTTTAAATCAAGAGGATATTGAAAGCACGGTAGATGTTGAGGCGGTTATAAACTATTTTGCGGTTCATAACTTTGTGCTTAATTTTGACAGTTATACCGGTTCTATGATTCATAATTATTATCTGTATGAAAACAGCGGTCAACTACAGATGATACCGTGGGATTATAATCTTGCTTTTGGCGGATTCAATTCTTCTGACAATGCAACAAGACTTATAAATTATCCTATAGATGAGCCCGTTTCGGACGGCGATATCGAAAGCCGACCTATGCTTGCTTGGATTTTTTCAAATGAAGAATATACCGAACTTTACCACATCGCTTTTGCCGAATTTATATCAAACTGTTTTGAAAGCGGTTATTTTGAAAATATGATGACTTCAACCGAAGAAATGATTTCACCTTATGTTGAAAAAGACATTACAAAATTTTGCACCTATAGTGAATTTAAAAGCGGTATATCAACACTTAAAGAATTCTGCCTTTTGCGTGCTGAAAGCGTTGCGGCACAACTAGACGGTACTATAGGTACTACCTCCGCCACGCAAAAAACCGATACTTTAATAGGCAGCAACGGTATAACAATCAGCGATATGGGTTCAATGCATAACTCTAACGGTATGGGCGGTAAAGGCGAATTTTTAAATAAATCTGATGCCGAAAACGGAGAACCGCCCGAAAATTTGCAAGATAAATCAAATCTTGATGAAAACGCTAAAGATATGCAACAACCCGATTTATCGGGTGGTCAAACTCCACAAATACCAAACGGCAAAAATTTTGACGGTGACCTGTCAGCAGACGAAAATCAAAACAGGCAAAACAATGGCGGCACTATTCCGCAAAAACCCGGCAATACAGGTGAAAATGCCCTCATCACCGATAACGCCGCAAAAAATAATACAGAGAATTTTGCACAAGAAAATCATGACATCGCCGATATGCCGAACGGTAAAGTTAACTATAAAAATGATGATAATTCATCGGCACAAAACGGTGTTAACAACGGTTATGTTTTGGTGCTTTTGATTGTAAGTGCAGCAGTTTTAGTTGCGGGAATTGTTTTTGCAAAACGCTTTAAATAATAAATATTTGCATAAATTTCAAAAAATACTTGATTTTTTTCAACCTTTGTGATATTATGTTTGATACTGTGAGTAAATATCGAGGAGGTGTCACTATGCCAAATATTAAGTCAGCAAAAAAACGTGTTGTTGTAAGTCAAATCAACGCTGAAAGAAACAAGGCTTTCCGTTCTGCACTCAGAACTTCTATCAAAAAGGCAAACGCCGCAATTGATGCTAATGCTCCTGAGGCTGCCGAAACTGTAAAGGTTGCTGTTTCTAAAATTGATCAGGCTGCAGGCAAAGGTATTATTCATAAGAACAATGCTGCCAGAAAAAAATCAGCCCTCGTATCAAAACTTAATGCAAACGCATAATCAAGTTATATTATTTTTTGCAAAGAATAATATTGCACCGATACTTGTTATCGGTGCAATTTTTTTAGCTCATAAATGCTTATAAGCATAATTTTTATCCATAAAATCAGCACCCGACTAAAAACCGTCGGGTGCTATTCTTTTACAAATTCGATTACATCATTTATTTCACAATCAAGTGCGTGGCAAATTCTGTCTAAAACGTAACTGTCGTACCGTATAACTTTGTTTTTGTAATAATTATCAATAATCGGGTAGCGTATTCCTGTGCGTTTTGCCAATTCGTAACGGCTGATTTTTTTGTTTTCAAGCGTTTTGTCAAGACAAAGTTTAATCATATTACCACCTCTGATTATATTTTAATAGATATATAT
>CAZUYL010000033.1:0-13490 GCA_964624945.1 uncultured Ruminococcus sp.
CCACAGATGTGTCTTCACCGTTTGAAATTGAAGTTTCAACTTCAGTTTCAGCGGTTTCTTCTACAACGGGTTCGGGGTTAATATCGGGGTGTTTCATACCTGTACCTGCAGGAATTAACTGACCGATAATAACGTTTTCTTTAAGACCGAATAAGGGGTCAACCTTGCCTTTAATTGCGGCTTCGGTAAGAACACGTGTTGTTTCTTGGAAAGATGCCGCCGACATAAACGATTCTGTAGCAAGTGAAGCCTTGGTAATACCGAGCAATGTTGCTTGGTAGGTAGCCTTTTTAAGATCTTCTTCACCGTTATCAATTCTTTCCTGAACTTTTGCGTTGGCATCGGCAATTTCTTTGTATTCGTAACTGCTGCCTGCAAGCAATTCGGTAGATCCGGAATCAATAACACGAAGTTTACGCATCATTTGACGTACAATAACTTCAATGTGCTTATCGTTGATGTCAACACCTTGTGTACGGTAAGCGTTCTGAATTTCGGCAATGATATATTCTTGAACAGCCTCAGGACCCTGTGCCTCTAAGATATCTTGCGGATATTTAGCACCGGGTACCAACATATCGCCTGCTTTTACATAATCACCGTCGTTAACAAGAACACGTGAACCGTAAGGTATAACAACCTTTTCTTCAGTCATTGTTTCTTCGTTGTTGATTACAAGCACATTGCTGCGTTTTTCTTCAACCATACGAACACGGCCGTCAATTTTTGCAATCAAACCGCAAGCCTTAGGTCTGCGTGCTTCAAACAATTCTTCAACACGTGGAAGACCCTGTGTAACGTCGGCAACGTCGCCGCCGGCAACACCGCCGGTGTGGAACGTACGCATGGTCAACTGTGTACCGGGTTCACCGATAGACTGAGCAGCAACAATACCAACTGCTTCACCAACAGTAACAGGTTTGTTTGTAGCAAGGTTAGCACCGTAACATTTTTGACAAACGCCGTGGTGACTGTGACAGGTAAGAATCGAACGTATTTCGATGCGTTCTATACCTGCATCAACAATGCGTTTAGCATCTTCCTTAGTCATCATATGGTCATTTGTGCAAATAACCTCACCCGTTTCGGGGTGAACAGCATCGTGAAGCAAGAATCTGCCAACAAGACGTTCTTCAAGTGATTCGAGCAAGTGGTTACCGTCTTTAATATCAAATACGGTTAAGCCTTCTTCGGTACCGCAGTCGATATCGCGTACAATAACATCTTGTGAAACGTCAACAAGACGACGTGTAAGGTAACCAGAGTCAGCGGTACGGAGTGCTGTATCGGCAAGACCTTTACGAGCACCACGAGATGAAATAAAGTATTCCAAAATATTAAGACCTTCACGGTAGTTAGCACGAATAGGAACTTCGATGACTTTACCTGCTGTATTTGCGATAAGACCACGCATACCTGCGAGTTGTCGAATCTGGCTCATAGAACCACGGGCACCTGAATCAGCCATCATATAAATGGGGTTAAATTCATCAAGGTTGCCTTTAAGTGCATCAGCAACATCTTCGGTTGCTTTGTTCCAAATTTCGATTACGTGACGGCTACGCTCATCATCACTGATAAGACCGCGTCTGTAATTTTTGGTTATTACATCAATTTGTTTTTCGGCATTACCCAAAATTTCTTTCTTTTCGGGCGGAATAACAGCATCAATAACGGCTACTGTAATAGCACCCTTTGTTGAGAACTTAAAGCCTGTTGCCTTTACTTTATCAAGCACGATAGCCGATTCGCTTGTGCCGTGAGTATCAATGCAACGTTCAATAATTTTACCGAGTGCTTTTTTACCAACTTTATTTTGAATGATGTCATCGTTAGATTCAATAACCTTTTTATCGGGGTCTTTAACGCTGAAACACCACTCAAGTGCAAGTTTGTTTTCGGGTTTAGTACGGTCTACAAATCCTAAATCTTGAGGAATGGTATCGTTAAAGATAAGGAAACCAACTGTACACCATACAAGTGCAGAGTCGCCGTTTGCGTCAAACATACGAACTCTGATAGGTGCGTGCAAACCAACAATGCCGTCATTATAAGCCATCATAGCCTCATCTTTATCACGGAATACTTTGTTTGCACCGGGTTCTTCAGATTTAACAAGTGTTAAATAGTAGCAACCCAAAACCATATCTTGAGTAGGAACTGCAACGGGTTTACCGTCGGCAGGTTTAAGCAAGTTGTTAGCAGCAAGCATAAGGAAACGTGCCTCTGCCTGTGCTTCAGCCGAAAGCGGAACGTGGATAGCCATCTGGTCACCGTCAAAGTCGGCGTTGTAAGCGGTACATACAAGAGGATGAAGTTTAAGTGCTTTACCCTCTACAAGTACAGGTTCAAATGCTTGAATACCCAAACGGTGAAGTGTAGGTGCACGGTTAAGAAGAACAGGATGTTCTTTAATAACAAGTTCGAGTGCATCCCAAACTTCTGCCGAAGCACGTTCTACCATTTTACGAGCAGTTTTGATATTTGTAACTAATTTGGTTTCTACCAAACGTTTCATAATAAACGGCTTAAAGAGTTCAAGTGCCATTTCCTTAGGCACACCGCATTGGTACATTTGAAGTTCAGGACCAACAACGATAACCGAACGACCTGAGTAGTCAACACGTTTACCGAGAAGGTTTTGACGGAAACGACCCTGTTTACCTTTAAGCATATCGGAAAGTGATTTAAGCGGACGGTTGTTAGGACCTGTAACAGGTTTACCGCGTCTGCCGTTATCAATAAGGGCGTCAACCGCTTCTTGTAACATACGTTTTTCATTGCGAACAATGATATCGGGTGCACCGAGTTCGAGCAATCTCTTTAAACGGTTGTTACGATTAATAACACGACGGTAAAGGTCGTTTAAGTCACTTGTAGCAAATCTGCCGCCGTCTAATTGAACCATCGGACGTAAATCGGGTGGAATAACCGGAATAACGTCTAAAATCATCCATTCGGGGCGATTGCCTGACTGACGGAATGCTTCAAGCACTTCAAGACGCTTTAAAATGCGAACACGTTTTTGACCGCTTGCCTCTTCAAGTTCTTTACGCAATTCGGTGCAGGTAACATCAAGGTCAATTTCCGAAAGTAATTCTTTAATTGTTTCGGCACCCATACCTGCCTTAAATGCATCTTCATATTTTTCACGCATTTCGTGATACTGTTTCTCGTTAAGAATTTGTTTCTTTTCGAGTGGGGTATCACCCGGATCAGTAACGATATACTGTGAAAAATAGAGTACATGTTCGAGTGCTTTAGGCGAAATATCGAGTACCAAACCCATACGTGAAGGTATAGTTTTAAAATACCAAATGTGTGAAACAGGTGCTGCGAGTTCAATGGTACCCATTCTTTCACGTCTTACTTTAGAACGTGTTACTTCAACACCGCAACGTTCACATTTTTTGCCTTTATATCGAATTCTTTTGTATTTACCGCAATGACATTCCCAGTCTTTTGTTGGTCCAAATATGCGTTCGCAGAAAAGACCGCCTGTTTCGGGCTTTAATGTGCGGTAGTTAATGGTCTCAGGTTTGGTAACCTCACCGTAAGACCAACTCCTGATTTGTTCGGGAGAAGCAAGACCTATTTTAATAGATTCAAACGTTAAATTCTTTTCTTCTGACATAATATCTCACCCTCCGTTAAATATCTTCTTCTAAATTATCGTAATCCGAAAATTCTTCTTCGGCAACAATTTCTTCGCCGTTTTCATCTTGAATAGCATAGCCGTCAAAATTACCGTCTTCAACTGTTGTTCCGTCAAAAAGTTCGTCATCCGAAGCAGTTGCTTTTGTAAGACCTATATCGTCATCATCGTCAAATGTCTGTTTAAGGTCTACCTCTTGACCATCTTTGTCAAGAACACGCATATCAAGACCGAGTGATTGCAATTCTTTAACAAGAACCTTAAATGATTCAGGTATGCCTGCTTTAGGAACATTTTGACCTTTAACAATGGCTTCGTAAGTTTTAACACGGCCTACAACATCGTCAGACTTAACGGTAAGAATTTCTTGCAATGTGTATGCAGCACCGTATGCTTCGAGTGCCCAAACTTCCATTTCACCGAAACGCTGACCGCCGAACTGTGCTTTACCGCCGAGAGGCTGCTGAGTAACAAGCGAGTACGGACCTGTAGAACGAGCGTGAATTTTATCATCAACCAAGTGGTGAAGTTTGAGGTAATACATATAACCTACGGTTACTTTATTATCAAACGGTTCACCTGTACGTCCGTCGTAAAGTTGAACCTTACCGTCTTCGGACATACCAGCCATTTTAAAGCATTCGCGAATGTCGGATTCGTGAGCACCGTCAAATACAGGTGTTGCTATGTTCCAACCGAGTGCTTTTGCAGCATAACCGAGGTGTACTTCGAGTACCTGTCCGATGTTCATACGTGAAGGAACGCCCAACGGGTTCAAAACTATATCAAGCGGAGTACCGTCAGGTAAGAACGGCATATCTTCGCTAGGTAATATACGCGAAACGACACCCTTGTTACCGTGACGTCCGGCCATTTTATCGCCTACGGAAATCTTACGTTTTTGAGCGATATAACAACGAACTACAACGTTAACGCCTGGGCTGAGTTCAGAAGAATTTTCACGTGTGAATACCTTAACATCAACTATAGTACCGTATTCACCGTGAGGCACACGCAATGAAGTATCACGTACTTCACGTGCTTTTTCACCGAATATTGCACGTAACAAACGTTCTTCGGCTGTGAGTTCGGTTTCACCCTTAGGTGTTACCTTACCGACAAGAATATCGCCTGCCTTAACTTCGGCACCTACACGAATAATACCGCGTTCGTCGAGGTCTTTTAAAGCATCGTCGCCGACATTGGGTATATCGCGTGTGATTTCTTCAGGTCCGAGTTTAGTGTCACGGCATTCTAATTCGTATTCTTCAATATGAATAGATGTGTAAATATCTTCACGAACAAGACGTTCATTAAGCAATACAGCGTCCTCGTAGTTATAACCTTCCCAAGTCATAAAGCCAATAAGTGCATTTCTACCGAGCGAAATTTCACCGTTGCTTGTTGCGGGACCGTCAGCAATAACTTCTTTTTCTTCTACGGTGTCACCAACCGATACAATCGGTTTTTGGTTGATACATGTACCACCGTTAGAACGCAAGAACTTAATGAGGTTGTACTCATCAATTTCACCGTTTTTAGCACGGATTTTAATGATATCGGCACTAACGTAGGTAACAATACCTGCACGGCGTGCCAAAACAACAACACCTGAATCGACTGCAGCTTTATATTCCATACCGGTAGCAACAATCGGATTTTCAGGTTTAAGAAGCGGAACAGCCTGCTTCTGCATGTTTGAACCCATAAGTGCACGGTTTGTATCATCGTTTTCAAGGAACGGTATCATAGCAGTTGCTA
Organism: uncultured Ruminococcus sp.; assembly: GCA_964624945.1. Taxonomy (GTDB): domain Bacteria; phylum Bacillota; class Clostridia; order Oscillospirales; family Acutalibacteraceae; genus UBA737. Next base: position 5,417 of record CAZUYL010000033.1, read on the forward strand.
CAGACACAACCATTTTAGGTGATACGTCCATAAAGTCAGCACGTGAAGCCTCAACTTCGCTGTAGTTATCACGAACACGTGCATTAACTTTTTTATGCACAAAGTAGCCGTTTTCGTCTAACGGTTCGTTAGCCTGTGCTACTACATAATCATCTTCTTCATCGGCAGTCATATAAACAACTTCGTCAAGAACTTGACCTGTAGTTTTATCTACACGGCGGAAAGGTGCTTCAATAAAGCCGTATTTGTTAATCTTTGCATAGGTTGCAAGATAAGAAATAAGACCGATGTTAGGACCTTCAGGAGTTTCAATCGGGCACATACGTCCGTAGTGGGTGTAGTGAACGTCACGCACTTCAAACGATGCACGGTCACGTGAAAGACCACCGGGACCAAGTGCAGACAAACGGCGTTTGTGAGTAAGTTCAGAAAGCGGGTTTGTTTGGTCCATAAACTGTGAAAGCGGTGAAGAACCGAAGAATTCTTTAATAGCCGCTACAACAGGACGAATGTTTATAAGTGATTGAGGAGTGATATTTTCAGTGTCTTGTGCCTGAAGAGTCATTTTTTCGCGAACAACACGTTCCATACGTGAAAAACCTATACGGAACTGATTTTGTAAAAGTTCGCCTACCGAACGTATACGGCGGTTGCCAAGGTGGTCGATATCATCAATAGTACCGACATCGTGCGGCAAGCCTAAGAAATAACTTACGGTAGCAAAAATATCATCAATAGTTATATGGTTAGGAATAAGTGCTGCAACGTTATCAATAAGTGCCTGTTTGAGTTCTTCTTTATCGGTAAATTCTTCCATAATACCGCTAAGAATTTCAAGGCTAACCTTTTCATTAACGCCTGCTTTATCAAGTTCTTCAAGTTCTTCGGCGGTAAAGTCAACAAAATCCGAAAGATTTACCATACCGTTTGAAAGAACCTTGATTTCACTTACATTGCCTTCAAAGTCTTGAGTATTTACATAAGCCTCTTTAACACCCTTACGTTCTACAAGGTCTGCCAACTCACGTGTGATAAGTGTATCGGCTTCAACAAGTATTTCACCTGTGATTGAATCGATAATCGGGCGTGATGCCACTTTACCGCGAATACGTGAAGCAATAGCAAGTTTTTTGTTGTATTTGTATCTACCCACGCGTGAAAGATCGTAACGGCGGGGGTCAAAGAATAACTGCTCTAAATAACTTCTTGCACCGTCAATAGTTACGGGTTCGCTTGGTCTTAATTTTTTGTAAACTTCAACCAAAGCATCTTCAACGCTCTTTGTTTCGTCGGCTTCAAGTGTAGCGGAAAGACGCTCATCATCGCCGAAAAGTTCACGAATTTGCTCGTTAGTAGCAACACCCAATGCACGCATAAATGTTGTAACGGGCAATTTTCTGTTTTTATCAATACGTACGTAAAGAATATCGTTTATGCTGGTTTCGTACTCAATCCAAGCACCACGATTAGGAATAATGGTAGAAGAAAACAACTTTTTACCTGTTTTTTCATCAACCTTTTTTGCAAAATAAACGCCGGGTGAACGAACAAGTTGAGATACAATAGCACGTTCGGCACCGTTAATAACAAATGTGCCTGAGTCGGTCATAAGCGGTAAATCGCCCATAAAGACTTCGCTTTCTTTAATCTCGCCTGTTTCGTTGTTAAGCAGTCTTGCGGTTACACGCAACGGTGCAGCGTATGTTGTATCACGCGATTTGCATTCAATTACGCTGTACTTGGGCTGCTCATCAATTCGGTAGTCGATGAAGTTAAGAACTAAATTGCCGCTGTAATCGGTTATAGCGGACATATCCTTAAATACTTCCATCAAACCTTCGGTTATAAACCAGTTGTATGAATCTTTCTGAATTTCAATGAGGTTTGGCATATCAATAACTTCATTGATTTTTGAAAAAGTCATACGAGTGTTTTTACCCATTTTTACAGGTTTTACCATTGAATTGGGCTCCATAGGTTTTTATTCACTCCTACTTTAAATTTGTGATATTTAACACATAAATATCGACCAACAAAATGCGGTGTTTCAGCCTTAAAACTTCATCCAATCCGTTAAAAAGGTGCAAACTCCCCCATCATTAGTAATTATATATTATATATTGGTAAACTTTTAATGTCAAGTGATTTTTGCAAAAAAGTCAAAAAAACAGCCAACTTTACGTAAAGTAAGGTTGGCTGTAATAAATTTAAACTTATTATACCGAATTAGTATGCAACGCCCTGAGCGATCATAGCATCTGCAACTTTTTCAAAACCGGCAATGTTGGCACCTGCTACGAGGTCACCTTCCATACCGTATTTTTTAGCGGCATCCCAAGAATTTTTGTAGATGTCAGACATAATTTGATGAAGTTTTGCATCAACTTCTTCACTAGTCCAACTGTAACGCATTGAGTTTTGGCTCATTTCAAGACCTGAAACAGCAACACCGCCGGCGTTTACTGCTTTAGAAGGAGCAATAACAACATTTGCTTCACGCAAAACTTTAATTGCTTCATCGGTAGAAGGCATATTTGCAACTTCTACATAATATTTAACGCCATTGGCAACAATGTTTTTAGCATCTGCTTCGCCTACTTCGTTTTGTGTAGCACAAGGCATAACAACGTCTACCTTTTGCTCCCACGGGCGTTTGCCTGCAAAGAAAGGTACACCGAATTTATCAGCATAATCTTGAACTTTGTCACGACCTGAAGCACGCATTTCGAGCATAAAGTTAAGTTTTTCTTCGGTTACAACGCCGTCGGCATCATAGATATAGCCGTCGGGACCTGAAATTGTAACAACTTTGCCGCCGAGTTCTGCAACCTTTGTAGCAGTACCCCAAGCAACGTTACCGAAGCCTGAAATAGCAAATGTTTTGCCCTTAATATCTTCACCGAAAGTTTTAAGCATTTCCTGTGCATAGTAAACTGCACCGAAACCTGTAGCCTCTGGGCGAATAAGCGAACCGCCGTATGAACGGCCTTTACCTGTAAGAACGCCTGTAAATTCGTTACGTAAACGTTTGTACTGACCGAAAAGATAACCGATTTCACGTGCACCTACACCGATATCACCTGCGGGAACGTCGGTATCAGCACCAATGTGTTTTGAAAGTTCGGTCATAAAACTTTGGCAGAAACGCATAATTTCACCGTCGGAACGGCCGCGTGGGTCAAAGTCAGAACCACCTTTACCGCCGCCCATAGGCAAACCTGTAAGGCTGTTTTTAAAGGTTTGTTCAAAACCTAAAAATTTCATAATCGAAGCATTAACTGACGGATGGAAACGCAAACCGCCTTTGTAAGGACCGATAGCCGAGTTAAACTGTACACGATAACCGCGATTAACCTGTACATCACCGTTATCATCAACCCAAGAAACACGGAAAGTAATCATACGTTCGGGTTCAACCATACGTTCGATAACGCCATGCTTTTCAAATTTGGAGTCTAAAGCAACTACGGGCTCTAAAGATTCAAGAACATCTCTTACTGCCTGCAAAAACTCAGGCTCATTGCCGCTGCGTTTTTCAACATCGGCATAAACTTTGTTTAAATATTCTGATTTAAACATTTCACATTACCTCCAAAAATAATATATTATAGAATACTACTATTTTTTTTGGCAGTCAATAAAAAATTTGAATTTTTTTGAATTTTTTTGCAAATCAACTGTATTTTTCTTGACAAAAGGTCAAAAATTTATTATTATGTAATAAAGTTAAAGCGTTGATAAGGACAGTAATTTTACACTTGTTTCTTTTTCAGAGAGCACCCCACCGCTGAAACGGGTGCAAGAAACCGTAAAATGAACACCGCCTTTGAGTGCTTTGGGGTAACAACCATTGCCGTATTCGCTGCGTTAAGGCGTTTAAAGTGCTGTGCTTTTGCACAGAATTCGGGTGGAACCGCGGAGAAAGTATATTTACACTTCGTCCCTATTTTTAGGGGCGAAGTTTTTATTTTGTTTAAATGAAAGGATAGATAAATATGAAAATTATTTACAAAGACGGCACCGTTGCAGAAGCATCTGCCGAACAGGAACTTGAAGTTTTACGCCACACAGCCGCACATATTATGGCACAGGCTGTAAAACGCCTTTACCCACATGCAGATTTCGGTTATGGCCCTGCTACCGAAAAAGGTTTTTATTATGATATTGACCTTGGTGATACAAAACTCACCGATGAAGACCTTGCAAACATTGAAAAAGAAATGAAAAAAATAGTTAAAGAAAATCTGCCGATTAAACCGTATATTCTTTCACGTGAAGAAGCCATTGCACATATGCAAGAACTCGGTGAAAAATATAAGGTTGAGCATATAGGCGACCTTGACCCCGATGCTGAAATCAGTTTCTTTAAACAGGGCGATTATGTAGATATGTGTACAGGCCCTCACCTTTGCTACACAAAAGCACTTAAAGCATTTAAAATTACAGGTCAGTCGGGTGCTTATTGGAAAAACGACAAAGACAATAAAATGCTTACCCGTATTTACGGTATCGCATTCCGTTCACAAGAAGAACTTGACGAACATTTAAAATTACTTGAAGAAGCCGAACGCCGTGACCACCGTAAAATCGGTAAAGAAATGGAATTGTTTATGTTCAGAGAAGAAGCGACAGGTTTTCCGTTCTTTTTACCAAACGGTATGTTGCTTAAAAACACACTTATTGATTATTGGCGTGAAATTCACTCAAAAGCAGGTTATGTTGAAGTTTCAACACCGCTTATTATGAACCGCAAACTTTGGGAAACAAGCGGTCACTGGGATCATTACAAAGATAATATGTATTCTACAACTATTGACGATGAAACCTGTTGTGTAAAACCGATGAACTGCCCGGGCGGTGTTATGGTTTACGAAAACAAACCTCACAGTTACCGTGAATTGCCTATACGTATGGGCGAACTCGGTATTGTTCACCGTCACGAACTTAAAGGTGCATTGCACGGTCTTTTCCGTGTGCGTTGCTTTACTCAAGACGATGCACATATATTTATGACACGTGACCAAATCACAGATGAAATTATCGGTGTAGTTGACCTTATAAATAAAGTATATACAAAATTCGGATTTGAATATTTTGTAGAACTTTCTACCCGCCCCGAAGACAGTATGGGCAGTGACGAAGATTGGGAAGCAGCAACCAACGGTCTTATTGCCGCTCTTAACAAAATCGGACTTGATTACATTGTAAACGAGGGTGACGGTGCGTTCTACGGTCCTAAAATCGACTTCCACCTACGTGACAGTTTAGGCAGAACATGGCAATGCGGTACTATTCAACTTGACTTCCAGATGCCGCAAAACTTTGACCTTACCTATGTTGATGAAAAGGGCGAAAAGCAAAGACCTATTATGATTCACCGTGTATGTTACGGTTCTATTGAACGTTTTATAGGCATTATCACCGAACATTTTGCAGGTAAATTCCCGACTTGGCTTGCACCAACACAAGCAACCGTTATGACCTTGCCCGGTACCGACCATGCATATGCTGAAAATGTTTATAATGTTTTACGTGCAAACGGCGTTCGTTGTGAACTTGATGACCGCAACGAAAAAATCGGTTACAAAATCCGTGAAGCACGCCAGGTAAAACGTGTTCCGCATATGATAATCATAGGTGCTAAAGAAATTGAAAACAACGTAATTTCAATTCGTAACCGCGACACCGACCAAACCGTTACCATGAGCCTTGACGAGTTTACACAAAAAATTACAACCGAAATTAAAGAACGTGTTTAATTCTAACCTAAAATCAATATTTATAGAGTAGTTTTATTCACATATAAAAACAGACAGTATTCAAAAGCAAATACTGTCTGTTTTTTTGAATTTTGCGATTATAATTAGACTTTTTTGATGTAAATCATTCACAATATCATCGCTAACTTTATTTTATTCTGCACCTGTATGTACAGTGTGTAGTTGTTCTTTGTAAAATTCCTCAATCGTTTTAATTTTTGTCATAAAAACACCGCTACAATCTAATTTAAATTTAATTTTAGCCATAAAAATTCACCCACTATATGATGATAATCGGGTGATGGTGTGTAATGGTGGTTAAATTATATTATTATCCCCCAGTAAATCAAGAATAAGTTTATTGACGCTTTTGTCATTTGCTTTTGCGTACTCTTGCAAGGCTTTTTTTGAACCTTTGGGTAATAATATGTTTATACGGTCGTAGTGCTGTTTTTTGTACTCCTCCATATAAGCATTATTATTAGCCCTTGCCTCTGGACTCTTATATCTTGCCACTTTACGCACCGCCTTGTCATATGATATATCAAGTGTATCTTTTTTGCGGCGTTCGTCAAGTTGTTTATTTAGGCATTGCCCCCCTTTTTTTAGGCTGTTTTTTAACTGTAATTACCTTTTCAATTTTAACATGGTGACAGTGTGCTTTAGCCTTGATAAATAAGGCTACCCCGAAAAACTATTTTTTCACAACATGATACCAGTTGCCATCAATCTTTCTTGATTTGCCCAAATTAACTCCATCTACCAATTGCGGCTTCTCTTTTTCAGAATATACCACAGAATATAAACCGTTCTGTGTTTCAAAATATACTTTTCCATCTTCAACTGTGATTGAGTCAAATTGAGCATCTTTATTTGGAAAAGCGGATTTCACATTTTCAAAGCTTTTATTTATCGTCTCCGATGTCTCAATGACATTCCAATAGCACAACAATTCTTTTTGGGCAAAACTGTAAACGAATATTATGCGTTCATTTTCCAAAGCTTCATTCTGTGCAATATGATCTTGACAAAATTCTGCCACCGTTTCAAAATCTTCACGATAAGTATCAAAATCCTCAACACAATATTTCCATGTAGATGTATTGTTAAAACAAATATGAATTCCTAAATAGAATAATATTATCACACTTAAAGCCACTATAGGAATTATAATAAAAGGCTTCTTGAAAGATTTTAGCAAATTAGCATCCCCAAACTAATTGTTCAAATATGTGTATGTAGTGTCATTTTGTTTTATGACATATGCTACCTAATATAAAAGATAAAACAAACAAAGGATATTCAGTAAATAAAAGCATGTACACTGTAAAATTTTCTCCAATTTCGGTATTTTCAAGGTTTATCAATCCGATGGAAATAAGACATTGCAAAACAACTGCAATAAACGCCAACACGGCTGAAATGATATAGCATACTTTTACATATCCCTTGGGATTATGCATTAAAATTTTATAAACACTTCTAATCCATGAAAGTTCCGCTCCTAAAAAAGGACACATAAGCAAAATCCATAAAATTATTGTTAAGCCCATCTCATTCATTACTTGAATGTTATCATTTTGAAAAGTGTGGTTTATTTCACAGTAAGAAGCTATTAAATTTAACAAGACCGCTATTACCGATAATGTAAAAATTGAAAAACTTATCCATAAAAACAGTTTTCTCTTTTTGTGCATAATCATTCACCTTTATAAAGCAATATATATTTTCATTATTATAGTATCATTGTAACACTCATTCCCTTATAAGTCTACCTAAAATAAACTCCATGCGACAATTTGAACAATCATCCATTTGCATTATTGATAATGACCCATTTCCGACAAACCATCATTTAAGCTCTTTAAAAAGTCATATGTGTCAGGATATCTAGATTTAATCGTGTCATAATGATATTGCTCATCATTAATTAAATCTAAATAGTACTGTATCGTGAATATATCTCCCTGATTTGATGCATTAGTCATAAACAAATATAACTCCGCATCGATCAATTCATAAAACACCTTTTCCTTTGCAGTATTATATGAAATATTTTGTAAGAACATATCTGCTCTTGTGTTTGATGAAGTCATATCCAACTAGGGGTTCGCTTTGATAATGCTAAAAGCACTCGCACCATATGCTGACGAAATTTTTTAATATCATCACTCTTAAGACCGTACTTTTTTTTAAGAAGACTTAATCTTTTTGAACCTTTGGTATCCCGTACAAGTCCGTCAAGACCTTGAGAAAGATGAAAACGGTTCCAAAAATACACAAGATTCATTTTTCTCCATAAAAAGCTAAAAACC
>CAZUYL010000034.1:0-13335 GCA_964624945.1 uncultured Ruminococcus sp.
ATATTTTTTTAGTTCTTTTTTAAATAATTTTAGTGCTTTGCCACGATGACTAATACTGTCTTTTTCTTCGGGTGAAAGTTCTGCCATAACACCGAGTTCGCTTATAAAATACGGGTCATATCCAAAACCGCCGTTTCCGTGAGGTTCAAATCCAAATTTGCCCTCACATTCTCCGCGAACCGTAAAACTTGTTCCGTTTGGAAAAACACACGCAATAGCGGCAACATAACGGCAAGTGCGTTTCTCAAGCGGAACGCCGTCAAGTTTTAAAAGTACTTTTTGATTGTTTAAATCATCGTTGCCGTGTTCACCCGAATAACGTGCCGAATAAATACCCGGTTCGCCGTTTAAATAATCAACGCACAAGCCTGAATCATCAGCAACGGAGATCAACCCCGTGTTTTTTAAGCCATCTTTCGCTTTTATAAGAGCGTTTTCTTCAAACGTTGTTCCGTTTTCAACAGGTTCTGGAAAATCGGTATCAAAATCTTTTTGACTTAAAACCGTAAAACCCATAGGCGTTAGTATACGCTCTAATTCAGCAAGTTTTTTTTGATTTTTTGTTGCAATAAATATCTTCATTTTATTCACCTAAATCAAATATACCATCGGCAAATTCGCGTGAGTTAAAGGGTTGTAAATCGTCAATTCCCTCACCTACGCCAACGTATTTAACAGGAATTCCGAGTTCATTGTGTATAGCAATTACTATACCGCCTTTTGCGGTACCGTCAAGTTTTGTAAGCACAATGCCCGTAATATCCGCAACATTTTTAAATTCACGTGCCTGATTTACGGCGTTTTGACCTGTTGCAGCATCAAGCACCAACAAGGTTTCTAATGATGCATCGGGTAATTCACGCTTAATAATGCGGTATATTTTTGCAAGTTCGTCCATCAAATTTTTCTTGTTGTGAAGTCGGCCTGCGGTATCGCAGATGATTACATCGGCACCCTTTGATTTTGCGGACGCAATAGTATCAAATACAACCGATGCAGGATCAGAACCCTCAACGCTTTTAACCATGGTAACATCGGCTCTTTCTGCCCAAACACCAAGTTGATCAATAGCAGCAGCACGAAATGTATCAGCCGCACCTAAAACAACCTTTTTACCGCTGTTTTTAAGCAATAATGACAGTTTACCTATTGTTGTTGTTTTACCTACACCGTTAACACCGATAACCAAAATTACTGACGGTTTTGTATCAAGATTAAGTGATACATCTTCGCCTAACATTTCAACAATAATATCGTGCATTATGCCCTTGATTTGATGAGTATCGGTAATGCCGTCACGTTTGACACGCACACGCAATTCGTCACAAATTTTTACCGATGTTTCAACACCTACGTCGGACATTACAAGCAATTCTTCAAGTTCTTCAAAAAAATCTTCATCAATTTTTGTAAAACTGTTTATAAGTGATGTTATACCGCCTGAAATGGTAGTTTTTGTTTTTTGAAGACCTGCTTTAATTTTACTGAAAATTCCCATTTGTGATTTTCTCCTTAAATTACGTTATGCACCTTGATTTTCAAGTAATTTTTTCTCAAGTTCGGCTACGTTTAGTTCAAGTAATTTTGTAACACCCTTTTCTTGCATAGTTACGCCGTAAAGCATATCTGCGGCTTCCATTGTGCCACGGCGGTGGGTTACACATATAAATTGAGTATTAAATTCAGAACGTTTCATATAATCGGCAAAACGGTCAACATTAATATCATCAAGTGCTGTGTCAACCTCATCAAGAAAACAGAACGGCGGAGCATTTACTTTCATAATGGCAAAATAAATAGAAAGTGCAACAAGTGCCTTTTCACCGCCTGAAAGACCGTTAAGGCTTGGTACATTTTTACCAGGCAAACGTGCCTCAATATCAATACCGCTTTCAAGCACATTTTCAGGGTCGGTAAGTTTTAGTTCGGCGTTACCACCACCAAAAAGTTCGGTAAATGTTTTTGTAAAGTTTTCGTTTATTTTATTAAAACCCACAATAAACATTTCCTGCATTTGTGCTGTTAGTTGATTTATAAGTTTGTGAAGTTCGGTACGTGCTTTTTCAACATCATCAACCTGTTCGCTCATAAAGTCGTAACGCTCTTTAACTTCTTTGTATTCTTCGATTGCAGAAACATTTACGTTACCTAGTGAACGTATTTTAGATTTAGTTTCGGCGAGTTGCTTTTTGGCTTCAGCGGGTTTTTCAATTTCTATTGCAATATTTTCTGCTTCGCTTTTTGTAAGTTGATACTCGTCATACAACTGACGTATAACGTTGTCATACTCTTTAAGCATTACCTCTTTGCGTTCGGTAAGGCGTGCAAGTTCACCGCCGATTTTTTCACGCTCTAAGGTGCGTTCACGCTCATCTGAACGCAGGTTAACACCGATTTTTTCTACTTGATTGCGTTCTTCAACAAGATTTTGAATGTCGGCATTGTAATCGTTTATTTTAAGTTTAAGATTGTCAACTTCATCATTGTGCAAAGCAATATCATTGTTTAATTGCTCAATTTTGTAATTAACTGCGGCAATTTCAGACTCAATATCACTAACACGTGCGGCACGGTTAGAAATTGCACTTTCAATTTCATCTGCCGAAGAAATTAACATATCAACATCTTTTTGATTTTCAATTATTTGAAGTTTGATGTCGGTAATTTCATTGGTTAACAATTCGCGGTTGTGTGAAATATCATCTCTACCGCCTGTCATTTTATCAATTTCGACCTGAATGGCTGCCTTTTGTGACTCATACTCGGCAATCTGTTTTGTAGCATTACTTGATTTTTGATTGAGTAATGCTATTTTTTCTTCACTGCCGTTTGACTCAGTATTAAGTGATTCTATTGAACCATTAATATTGTTTAGCAAATCATTAATACGTTTAAGTTCCGACAAAGCACGAATTTTGTCTTCGTTAGCGGTAGTTAAATCTGCTTTAACGGCAAGAATATCGGCATTAACTTCAGATATTGCTTCGGTTACCGATAAAAGTTCCGCTTTGGCAAGTTCTTCTTTTTTGCAAAGTAAGTCAACTTCGCCCTCTAAACGTTTTATATCTGCGGCACGGCTTAACATACCTGCTTGCTTTACAAGTGAACCGCCCGTAAACGAACCTCCCGGATTAATAACCTGACCGTCAAGAGATACGACCTTAACCCTGTAATTATATTTTTTTGCCAAGGTAGTTGCAGAGTCGATATCTTCGGTAATAACAGTACCGGAGAGCAAATACTTTATAATGGTTTTATATTTGTCATCAACCTGTACTAAATCAGAAGCAATGCCAACAAAACCGTAAATATCATCAAAATTATTTTCTTTGAATTCTTTAGCGGTTATTGATGAAATAGGCAAAAATGTTGCTCGACCTGCGTTGCTTGATTTTAAATATTCAATGGCACGCTTAGCGTTTGATTCGGTATCAACAACAATGTTTTGTATGGCGTTACCGAGTGCCGTTTCAATAGCAACGGAATATTTCTTTTCAACTGTAATTAATTTTGAAATCGGACCGTAAATTCCGCGTAAAATTCCCTTTTCGGATTCCGAAACCACTTTTTTAACAGCGTGAGAAAAGCCTTCCATATTGTTTTCAAGTTCTTTTAAAATTTGAATACGGCGACGCTTTGATTCAATATCAAGATGCAATTCGTTGCACTTATTATTAATTTCTTTTAACTCGTTGTTGCGGTTTTCAAGGCGTAATTCGTAACCTTTAATTGAATTTTGCAAAGAAACAATATTATTTTCTGTGTCGTTTAAAAAAGACTGTGTGCCGTCAAAATCTTTTGTTAAAGCATCTTTTTCGGCATTATTTTGAACCAATAAATCGGCTATAATCTCTTTTCTGGAATTAATTTCATCTATTGAAGTGTTTGATGTTGTCATTTCAACACGCAAATCAGCAATATTTATAGACAGTAAATTCAATGCCTTTACCTGCTCTTCGATTTTGCGTGATATACTTTCGCTGTCACTTAATAAACCGTTTAATGAAGTTTCAAGCGAAGAAAGTTTGCTGTTTAACTCTGAAATTTTAATTTGAATTTCTTTTGCGGAATTACGTTTATTTTCAATATCGCTTTTCGCTGTTGAATCATTTTTTTCAAGGGTTTCTTTTTCGGCAATTAAGCGTTCGGCATTTTCGTTATTGTGCAAAATATCGTTATTTAAAACCGATATTTCACCGTTTAATTTAATAATTTCTTCATTAGATAACGAAATTTGCTGACGTATATTTTCAATTTTTGAAGTAATTGACGTGAATGCGGCGGTGTTTTGTTCTGATTTTAAATCAAATTCCGCAAGAGCATCTTCAAGTTCTTTATACTGAGTTTGTGCGGCAGCAATTTTGCTTTCCTGGGCACGCAATAAATCTTTTGAATTATTTAGTGTATAAAGCCAAAGACCTATTTCAAGTTTCTTTTTTTCGTCGGCAAGCAATAAAAACTTTTCGGCTTTTTTGCTTTGTTCTGCCAAAGGTCCCACACGAGATTCAAGTTCATCTAATATATCTTTAAGACGCAACAAATTATCCTCAGCCGCAAGAAGTTTACGCTCAGCTTCGGTTTTGCGGTAACGGTATTTTGAAATGCCTGATGCTTCTTCAAAAATATCACGGCGTTCATCAGATTTTGTGCTGATTATATTATCAATTTTACCTTGACCAATCATAGAATAACCGTCACGGCCAAGACCTGTATCCATAAAAAGTTCATGCACGTCTTTAAGACGAACCGAAACATTGTTTATAAGGTATTCACTTTCGTGTGAACGGTAAAAACGGCGTGTAATCGACACAAAATCGTTATCAAAATTTAAAGTGCGGTCTGCGTTGTCAATGTTAAGTGTAACTTCGCAAAAACCGTGCGGACGACGGTTATCGGTACCGCCGAAGATTACGTCTTCCATAGATTGTCCGCGTAAACTTTTAGTTGACTGTTCACCTAAAACCCAACGTACAGCGTCGGAAATATTACTTTTACCGCTTCCGTTCGGTCCTACAACGGCAGTTATGCCACGTCCGAATTTAAGAATTGTTTTATCTGCAAAAGATTTAAATCCTTGAATTTGAATTGAACTTAAAAGCATTATTATCTCCTTACAACTGAAATTTCATAATCACTAAGTGAATCATTAGGTTTTACAACACAGTTAAACCCGAGTTCATTTAATTTTTTTAGATTAGATTTATGTTGCCCTATCATTTTAGATACTGCAGAGGGTTTTACGTACAATATATAATCACCTTTTTGCAAAAGTAATTTTTGTGCATTTTTTAAATAAATATTGGAATAACAAAGTTCGCTAAAAGCAGGATGCCATGGACCCGCAACATAACTGCCCTGCTCTATAGAATGTAAACCTAAACGAATAACCTTAATATTGGCGTTTTCAAACATAATCAATAATTCGGTGGAAAGTTCTACCGCTGATTCAATGGTTTGAGGTTCGTATTTTTTATCGGCATAAAGAGCCGCCAAATCGGTGTTTTTTATAACTATTGTAGGATAAATTCTTACCGTATCAGGATGCAATTTTATAATTTCTTTTGCGGTGTTAATAGACAATTCATCGCTATCACCGTAAAGACCTGTCATCATTTGCAGACCTAATTCAAAATTATATTTTTTTATCAGTTTTGATGCATTAATTACATCTTGCACATTATGACCGCGATTGTTAAGTTTTAAAACATTATCATCAAGGCTTTGTGCTCCAAGTTCAATAGAAGTAACACCGTATTGTTTAAGCAGGGTTAAAATCTCAGCATCAATGGCATCGGGTCGTGTAGAAATTCTAATACCAGAAACAACATTGTTTGAAACAAATGTATATGCGGTTTTTAACAAATCAATCATATAATTGCGGTTAATTGCCGTAAAACTACCGCCAAAAAAGGCTATTTCGGTAGTTGCGGGATTATATTTCGGTGAATTTATCGCAACATTAACGGCATCAATTACATCTTGAGTACGCGGTGCCGTGCTTTGACCTGTTATATGCCTTTGATTACAAAAACTGCACATATTAGGACAACCCACGTGTGGAACAAAAATAGAAATATTTGAATGGCAGTTACTCATTTAATTCACCCATAAGCTCTAGTGCTTGGCGGGCCGCCATCTGTTCTGCCTGTTTTTTACTTTTACCGCTGCCTTTACCGATTACATTTGAATTAAGACGTACCTCAACGGTGAATTCTTTGTTGTGATCGGGGCCTTTTTCATCAATTAAATAATAATTAACGCTTTCTTCTGGGTTGCGTTGTATTATTTCTTGCAAAGTTGTTTTATAATCCTTATGTGAGTCTTCTTCAAAATGAATATCAAGGTCACGCAAAACGGTATTAAAAATGTGTTTTTTGGCTGCAGCCATTCCACCGTCAAGATATATAGCCGCTAAAATCGCTTCAAAAGCATCGGCTAAAATAGAATCACGTTCTCTGCCACCTGTTTTATCTTCACCTTTACCGAGTTTTAGATATTCGCCTATATCTAACTCACGTGAAAATTCACATAATGATTTTTCGCAAACAAGCGATGCACGCAAACGTGTTAATTCACCTTCGGGCATATTAGGGTATGTGTTATATATATGATCTGCTACAATAACCGATAATACTGCATCACCTAAAAATTCCAAACGCTCGTTTGAAACTGCACTGCCACGCATTTCGTTTGCATATGAAGAATGTATTAATGCTGCTTGCAACAAATTTATGTTATTAAATTTATATTTTAATTTTTCTTCAAGAGTTTTCATTAAATTACTCCGGTTTTGTTAAATTTTCACTTATTGTGGCAATAACATTGTTTTCGGTAAAAATTATTGCCTGTTTAATAGCATTTTTAATGGCTTTTGCATCTGAACTGCCGTGTGCCTTTATAACAGGTTTTGATACACCCAAAAGCGGTGCACCGCCGACTTCGGAACTGTCCATAAGTGATTTTAAAGAATATAAATCTTTTTTAAGTACAAGTGCCGCAAGTTTGTTTAAAATGTTTTTATACAATATTTGTTTAATCATTTTAAACATAGTAATTGATGTACCCTCAATTAATTTAAGGGCGATATTACCTGTAAAACCGTCAGTAATAACGGCATCGCAAACACCCTTTGGCATTTCGCGTGACTCAATATTACCAATAAAATTAATAGGTGCCTGTTTCAAAAGTTTATATGCCTCAATATGTAACTCGTCACCCTTAGTATCTTCGGTTCCGATATTCAAAAGGGCGATTTTTGGGTTTTGTATACCCTCAACTTTTTCAAGATAAACGCTTGCCATTATTCCAAATTGAGCAAGCATTTCGGGTCTGCATTCGGCATTAGCACCCATATCTAAAAGCATATAGTGACCGTTCGGCGAAGGAATAAGACCTGCAAGAGCAGGACGTTTTATGCCTTTAATTCTTTTAATAATCAAGGTTCCGCCTACTACTATAGCACCTGTAGAACCTGCCGAAACAAATGCATCGGCACGTGAATTTGATAATTCTTTAAAAGCAAATGCCATAGAAGAATTCGAATGTGATTTTAAAATTGTTGTGGGATCATCGTGCATTGTAATAACGTCATCGGTATCAACAATTAACAATTCACCGAAAAATTTTAAATTATTTTCAGCGATTATTTTTTCTATAATTTTTTTATTGCCTGTAAGGGTGATCTCTGTGTTAAACTGTAAAGAAGCCTCAGATGCACCTTTTATAATTTCAAGCGGAGCATTGTCACCGCCAAATGCATCAACAACTATTCTCATAAAATTCACTCCCCTGTCTTTTCAAAATATTTTAACGATCTGTTTGAAAGTGCCGAATATCTTTCACGCTTATCACGAATATTAACGTCAAGCGACGGCAGTATGCCAAAATTCGCACCCATTGGTTGAAAGTTTGTTACCGATTCATCGGTTATATAATTTAAAAGTGCACCAATCATTGTATAATTAGGTAAAATTAGCGGTTCTTTTCCGTTTATTTTATTAACGGCATTAATTGCCGCAACTATACCTGAAGCGGCAGATTCCATATAACCCTCAACACCCGAAATTTGCCCTGCAAAAAATACATTATCTGCTTTTTTTAAAGACAAATTGCGATTTAAAACCACAGGTGAATTTATAAATGAGTTTCTATGCATTACACCGTATCTTACAAATTCGGCGTTTTTAAGTGCAGGTATTAAAGAAAAAACTCTTTTTTGCTCTGAAAATTTGAGGTTTGTTTGAAAACCGACTAAATTATACAGCGTTCCGCCGGAATTTTCTTTTCTGAGTTGAACTACTGCCCAAGGTCTGTGATTGGTTCTGGGGTCTCGCAAGCCAACAGGTTTTAACGGACCAAATCTGATAGAATCTACACCGCGTTTAGCCAAAACTTCTACAGGCATACAGCCTTCGTATACATTTAATCTTTTATCAAAAGAATGTAACGGTGCACCTTCGGCATTGATTAAAGCATCATAAAAAATTTCGTATTCTTCTTTATTCATAGGGCAATTAATATAATCGCCGACGCCAGAATCGTCACGGTCATATCTTGATGCTATAAATGCCGAAGAAAAATCTATGCTTTCTTTAGTTACAATCGGTGCGGCGGCGTCGTAAAAACTTAAATTACCTTCACCTGTGAATTTTTGAATTTCTTCAGCAAAAGCATTGTCGGTCAAAGGACCTGTAGCGATTATATAAATGCCGTCGTCATCGGGAAATTTTTCAACTACGCGGTTTACAACATTAATGTTCGGATTATTTTTGATTTTTTCAGTAATATATTCCGAAAATATGTTACGGTCTACCGCCAATGCACCGCCTGCGTCAACTTTAGAACAATCTGCTGCTTCAAGAGAAAGTGAACCCAATTCACGCATTTCTTGTTTTAAAAGTCCTGCCGCAGAATCAATACGCATCGCTTTTAATGAATTGGAGCAGACCAATTCCGCAAAGTTATCGGTTTTATGAGCAGGTGTTTTTTTTAGTGGTTTCATTTCGATTAAATCGACCTGAACCCCCAATTTTGATGCGGTATACGCCGCTTCGCAACCGGCAAGACCTGCACCTATAACGGTGATTTTATTCATACTATTTTTCCTTTTTAGTGTTTGTAACTTTTTTTCTTGTAGGACATTCTGAATTTATACAGTATTTACGGTTTCTTGCCCCCATAACTATATAACCGCCGCATTCTTGACAGGTTTCACCCGTTGGTACACCGGGTGCTGCAAAATCGCAGTTAGGATAATTAGAGCAACCATAGAATTTTTTACCTTTTTTAGAGGTTCTTTTAATCAACTTGCCGCCACATTTTGGACAAGGTTGTTTGACCTCATCTTCAGGCATGGGTTTTGTATTTTTACATTCAGGATAACCGGGACACGCCAAAAACTTGCCGTAGCGACTGCTTTTTTCAACCATTTTTCTTCCGCATTTTTCACATACAACATCAGATTCAACTGCAGGCACTTTAACACGCTTGCCGTCAAGTGATTTTTCGGCTTTTTTGTAATGCTTATCAAAATCTTCATAAAAATCTGCTATGGTTTTGGTCCAATCAAGTTCACCCGAACCGATTTTATCAAGTTTTTTCTCAAGACCTGCTGTAAATTTAGTTTCAAAAATACGAGAAAAATACTCGTTCATAAGGTCGCTTACCGCAATACCGAGTTGTGTCGGTTTGAAAGACTTTTTCTCTTTCTCAACGTAACTTCTGTTAGAAATAACGGCGATTATAGAAGCAAATGTAGAAGGACGGCCTATACCGTTTTCTTCAAGTGTTTTGGTGAGTGTGGGTTCGGTATATCGTGGTGGCGGTTGTGTAAAGTGCTGATTTGGTGTTAAATCTTTAAGTTTTAACACATCACCTTTTTTCATTTCGGGTAAAATTGAGGCTTCGTCGGATGCTTCGTCTTTACCCTCTTCATAAAGTTCGGTAAAACCTTTAAACTCTACCGAATAACCGTTCGCTTTGAACAAATAATTGCCTGCGGTAATATCAGCAGCAACGGTTTTTTGCACACAAGCCGCCATAAACGAAGCGATAAATCTTTCCCAAATAAGTTTGTAAAGATTATACTGTTCGGGTGTAAGTACGCCCTTAACTTGTTCGGGTGTAATAAATACATCTGTGGGGCGAATTGCTTCGTGGGCATCTTGTGCACCGCTTTTAGTTTTAAAATATCTTGGTTTTTGCGGCAAATATTTATCGCCGTATTTTTTATTTATATACTGCGTTGCCGCCGAGCGTGCCTCTTCAGAAACACGTAACGAGTCGGTACGCATATAGGTTATAAGACCTGTAGCACCAAGACCCGGTATATCTACACCTTCATACAATTGCTGAGCAATACGCATTGTGCGTTGACCGTTATAGTTCAACTTTCGAGATGCTTCTTGTTGCAAAGTCGAGGTAATAAACGGTGGTGCAGGTTGTCTGTTACGTGTACCGTGTTTAATGTCGGTTACGGTGTAAGTAGCGTCGGTAAGTTCATTTACCAACTTTTCGGCATCGGCGGAATTTGAAACGGTGTCAAGTTTGTTGCCGTCGGCAGTACCGTAAAGTTTAGCTGTGAAAGTTTTTCTTTCGGCTTTAAGTTTTGCTTCAACGGTCCAATATTCCTCAGATATAAATGCCTCAATTTCACGTTCACGTTCAACAATCAAACGTAAAACAGCGGTTTGAACACGACCTGCTGAAAGTCCGCCTTTAACTTTACGCCACAAAAACGGACTTAATTTGTAACCTACTATTCGGTCAAGCACACGGCGTGCCTGTTGAGCATTTACAAGGTCAATGTTTATTTTATGCGGATTATTTATTCCCGCACTTACACCTGTTTTTGTAATTTCGTTAAACGAAATACGGTTTTCTTCATTCAAATCAAGACCTAAAATATGAGCCAAATGCCAAGAAATAGCCTCACCCTCTCTATCAGGGTCGGTTGCAAGTAAAACCTGCTCGCTGTCGGCGGCGGCATTTTTTAACTGCTTAATTACGTCTTTTTTATCTGGCATATTAATATATTGCGGTTTAAAATCATTTTCAATATCAACACCGAGTTTTGATTTAGGCAAATCACGTATATGACCTACCGAAGCCATAACATTATAACCGTCACCTAAATACTTTTTAACACTTTTAATTTTACTCGGAGACTCAACAATAACAAGTTTAGACATTTTAACACTCCTTATAAACTACCTTATATACCCCGCCCGGCAATGCTTTAATTACGCCCTCGATTTCAAGTTCGGTTAGGGCGGATAAAATATCATCTTCATTTAAACTCAACGTAAGCAAATCGTCGGCGGTAAATTTACGTTTATCTAAACTATTATACACCATTTCGGCATCTTTTGAAAGACCTAACTTTAAATTTTTTTGCAATTTAACATTTGTTTTTGCAATATCTTTTTCAAATGCTTTTTCAATATCAATTTGTTCGGGAAAAGAACTCAAATATTCATTAAATATATCTTTTGCATCTAAAAGAGGAATTGCACCGTCACGCAAAAGCAAATTAGAACCTTTATAGTTATCATTAGTGGGGTTGCCGGGTATTACAAAAACATCTCTGCCTTGTTCATTGGCAAGCCTTGCGGTAATTAATGAACCGCTTTTAAGTGATGCTTCAATAACCACCGTGCCTAAAGATATTGCCGATATAATTCGGTTCCTTATCGGAAATGTGTATTTTGTAGCAGATGCATACGGCGGATACTCGCTTATAAGACATCCGTTTTGACTGATTGTATTACGCAAACTGCGGTTTTCGGATAAATAATTGCAACAAATACCGCAACCTAAAACCGCAACGGTTTTTCCACCAACCGCTAATGCACCTTTATGTGCTGATGTGTCGGCACCCAAAGCGGCACCACTTACAACAATAATGCCGCCTTTCGTCAACCTTTTTGCCAAAGAAAATGCGGCTTTTTTGCCGAAATCCGAAATTTTACGCGGACCCACAATAGAAACCATAGGCAATGTATCGGCAGGCGGTAATTCGCCCTTAATATATAATAAAATCGGACAGTCAGGAATATTGCGTAACCTTTGTGGATAGTCGGTATCGCAAATAGTTAAAATACTTATATCATTTTTAAGGCAATCGTCAATAATTTTGTAGGCGATGTTAATATTAAATGTCAACAGTTTGTCGGCATCTTTAGTGGAAATAATTTTTTGTATTTTTTCTTTAACAAAAACATTTTCAAGCAAAGTTTCATCACGCAGTAAATTAAAATATTTTACGGCTTTAACACTACCGGCACCAAACGATTGTTGAATTGTTATTAAATTTAATAATGTTTGATTTTCTTTTGAAAGTAGCATATTACATTTCCTTAGTCATTTCCCACATGGCGATTGCGGCAGCGGCAGCAGCATTAAGTGATTCGGCATTGCCACGCATTTTTATGGTCACCATGCGGTATGCAGACTGCTTTGCAGAATTTGAAAGTCCGTTTGCCTCGTTGCCGATTAACAAAACATCACCGTCGGTGAAATGTTGGTCAGTAATAGGCTGTGCATCACGGTCTACAACACAAGCATACGCACGCAAATTGTTTTTTATAATAAAATCTGTTACATTATCAACAATATACAAAGGCAATCTTAAGAGCGTACCCATAGAACTGCGTAACGATTTAGGTGCATACGGATCGCAACTGTCAGACGACATAATTATTCCGTTTACACCAAGTGCTTCTGCCGTACGGGCAATAGCACCCAAATTTGAAGGGTCGGCAAGATTTTCAAGTGCTATGTACCTGCCTGTATTTAAAATTTCATCGCTGAATTTCGGCATTTTTGCAATAGCAATTATGCCTTGCGGAGATGATGTATCGCTGATTTTTTTGAACAATTCATCTTTTAAAATATAACAATTTTCACTAATAGTGGCAAACTCACTAATCTGTGATTCATATTTTTGAAGAGCGTTTTCGGTTACAATCAGTTTATTGAATTTTATATTATTCTCAAGTGCATCGCTGCAAATACGCAACCCTTCAAGCACAAAAAGACCGTTGTTTTTACGGTGTTTTGCAGACTGTTGAAGTTGTGTTATAAACTTAATAAGTTGATTGTCTTTTGAAGTAATTTTAACAAAATCAGGCATAATTTTCTCCTAAAATAAAAGCAAAAATTCTCCCGAGATGCATTCTCGGGAGAGATAAATTATTTTTCTAATGCTTTTTGAGCGGTTTTTACAAGATTTGCAAAACCTGCTTCGTCATTAACTGCGATATCAGCAAGCATTTTACGGTTGATTTGAACACCGGCTTTGTTAAGACCGTTCATAAATGTTGAGTAGTTCATACC
>CAZUYL010000035.1:0-13144 GCA_964624945.1 uncultured Ruminococcus sp.
ATAGTTTTAAGTTATAACAAAATCAGAATTTCGGACTCAATCCTTTGTAATATTATAGTTTTTAAATTTAAAACAGTTTAAACTTTCGGACTCATACCTTTACTATTTTATAGTTTTGCGTTGCCGTTTTAACTGTACATTGGACTCACCCTTTCATTTTATTTCTCTAAACGTGCAGGTGGAGTTTCCCTCATAGCGTTTTACCGCTCCTTTCTTCTTTTTGCAACTTAATTATATGTTATTATGTATTATTTGTCAAGTAAATCTTAATAACTTTTATATATTTTGTACAAATGCATAAATTTTTTTGCCGTTTTTTGCTTTTTTTCACAAAAGAAAAAGTAATCTATTGACTGTAGACACAATTTAGGTTAAAATATAAAGGTATGATATAATTTTCGGAGGACAAAATAATGAATGAAAATATAAAAAACGATGATTACAATCCCGATTTAATCACCCTTACCGATGATGAGGGCAAAGAATACAATTTTGAGGTTTTAGACGCTATTGAAACCGATACTGCCAGATATTTGGCACTTTTGCCGCAGTACAGCGACCCAAAAGATATGCTTGACGATTCGGGCGAACTTGTAATTGTAAAGGTTAAAGAAGAAAACGGCGAAGAATATTTTTGCGAAATTGAAGACGATGACGAATACGAAACCGTTGCCGATGCATTTGTAGATCGCCTTGAAGATTTTTTTGAAATCGACGAAAAATAAATAATTAAACGTTCTGCCTTGTGCGTGTATCTTAGGCTTATATAACCCTACAAGATAATAAAAAGGGATTTCTGCTCAGGCGGCGGGCTTGCAGACCTCCCGCGGCGGTGCCGAGTTCGGAAGAAGGGAGCACGAAACCGTTTGGCGAAAACCCACCTGAAACAAAAGTTCAGGTTATCATTAAGCCGTTACGGCAAGGCGGAACAACAAAACAATTTAAAACTTAATTTATAAAACGCAACATTCGTTTTGTACGGATGTTGCGTTTTATATATACATTATTCTGCGGCTGATTTTATATCATTTATAATTTGGCGTATATGTGCAATTTGTGTGTCGGTAAGCCCCGTGGCATCAATCGTTTTTTCGATCTGCAAACCTAATATATAATCGGTGCTAACACTGAAACAATCGGCTATTTTTATCAACATTTCTATAGATGGCTGAATGTTATCATTTTCCCAATTTGAAACACTTTGTTTACTTACATTTAAACGGCGTGCAAGTTCCACCTGCGACATATTTTGTGCCAGCCTTAATTTTTTAATATTTTCATTTAGCATAAGCAACCTCGTAAAAAACCAAAATAACAATACTATTGTAACTTTTCACTTGACAATATAAAAATACTATGGTATTGTTATATTGTACTTTCGTACATATATTTTCAATTTTGGGGGTGTATTTATGCAGAATACAGGAAAAGGTTTATCTATTGCAGGTTTAGTACTTGGTATTGTTTCAGCAGTACTCGCATGGTTTTATATGATAAATATTGCGGCTTTAGTTTGCGGTATTGTTGGTATAATCTGTGCTGTAAAAGGTAAAAAAGCGGCTAAATTGGCTGAGGCTCCTACAGGACTCGGCACCGCAGGTTTGGTACTTTCTATCATAGGTACTGTTCTTGCTGGTATCGGTTTCTTCTCATGCACACTTTGTGTATTATGTGCTGCAGGTGCAGCATCCTCTGCGGCAGGTGCTCTTGATACAGCATTGCTCGGTATGTAATTACTAAAAAAGAAACCGTCACTCTGTTTTAAAACAAAGTGGCGGTTTTTTAGTTTAGGAGAGTTTTACAATGTATCCTTTTTTTGAAATTTTCGGCAAAACTGTTGGCAGTTACGCCCTTTTAGGTTTTGTCGGACTTTTTATGTCGGCATTTATTGCACAAAAACTTTCAAAAAGAATAAATCTTCTTTTTGAAGACGTAATTTTAATGATATTAGTCATCGGTGTCGGAATGTTAATCGGCGGTCACCTGTTATACGCCGTTACAAATTCAGGCAAAATTGCAAAATGTTTTACATTTATATTAAACAGTATAAAATCAAACACTTTTAATTTTTCGATTGTTGTTAATGCGGCACAAATATGTTTTGGCGGCTCGGTATTTTACGGTGGATTTATCGGCTCGGTTATTGCCTTGGTAATCTACAACAAAAATGCAACCTTACCTATTAAAAAAACTGTTTTAGATATTTTTGCCGTTTGCGTGCCGCTTTTTCACACTTTTGGCAGAATAGGTTGTTTTTTAGGCGGTTGCTGTTACGGTATAGAAAGCAAATTCGGGTTTACGGCACATAATGATTTACTGCCCGAAATGAGTGGCGTCAAGCGATTTCCGATAGCGTTGGTTGAAAGTTTGTTTAATTTAATGTTATTTATATTTTTACTTTATTTATTCAACAAAAAATCTCTTCACGGCAAACTTATATACTTATATACACTTATATACGCCACAGGCAGATTTGTATTTGAATTTTTTAGAGGAGATGCCATACGCGGTGTGTTTTTTCACCTTTCAACTTCGCAATGGATAAGCATAGTATTTTTTATTTCAAGCGGCGTGATTTTAACAATAAGCAATAAAAACGCACACAAAAAACGTTCCGGTTAAAAATCGGAACGTTTTAATTTTTATTATACGAGTTGACCTATAAGCCGAGTTCTGTCTTGCACGGTCATCTATCTCGACGCACAGTCGCCTGTACGCTCAAGCCGCTTTTCGTGGCACGTCGGGCAAACGTATAGCCACAGTCAGCGTTGCTCCAAATAGGGTTTACAGTACCGATACGTCTCCGTTCGGTAGGTGGGCTCTTACCCCGCCTTTCCACCCTTACCGCAAAAATGCGGCGGTATATCTCTGTTGCACTCTCCCTAAGGTCACCCTCGGCAGCCGTTAACTGCTATTCTGCCCTGCGGGGCTCGGACTTTCCTCACACATAGTGCGTAACCGTGTAGTCAACTCGCAAAAGCATTTTACCACAAAATTTGCCTTGTGTCAAAGTTTTTAAGATAGGAATAGTATGTATAAAACAATTTTTTAAAAAACGGGGGATTTTTTGTGGATAAAACCTTTGAAAAATACTTTTTAGGTGCTAATTCGGCTGAGGGATTTATTTCATATTTCGGGCAAAGTTATAACGCATTAGGCGGTTGGCGTGCTTTTATTATAAAAGGCGGCCCCGGAACAGGAAAATCGTCTTTTATGAAATACGTAACCGCCAAAGCCGTAGATATGGGCTATAAAGTTACGCTTTGCCCCTGCTCGTCGGACCCTGACTCACTTGACGGAATAATTATAACCGACATAAAAACCGTTTTGCTTGATGGCACATCACCGCACGTTGTAGAACCTAAATTTGTAGGTGCGTGCGAACAGATTATAAATTTAGGCGATTTTTGGAATACCGACGCACTTGGTAAAACGTACGGCAAAATTATTGATGTAACACTTCAAAACCAAAAACTGCATAAACGTGCAAGTGCCTATATAAAAGCAGCTGGTGAATTAATTAACGATAATTTAAAAATTTCACGTGCGTACACAAACTCTGCCAAAACCGAAAAGTTTGCACAAAAAATTTGTAATTTGTTGTTGCCGTCAAAAAAGCAAAAGCACAGTTACGAGTGGGTACGTTTTTTAGGCGGAGTTACGCCTAAAGGCATAATTTCGTATCACGGCAATATTGAAAAATTTTATAAAAAACTTGTTGTAATTGAAGATAAATACGGCGGAACTTCGGGTCTTATTATGGAACGCATACGCAAAACAGCACTTGATAGAGGTTATGAAATAATAACCGTAAAAAACCGTTTTTTGCCATCAAAACTTACCGACCACATACTTATACCAGAACTCTCACTTGCCTTTGTGCGTGAGTGGGAATATTCAAAATTCAGCGACACGCACCGCCGTATTCACGCAAGACGTTTTTGTGACTTTAATAAAATACGCAGCACCAAAACCCGAACGGTATTCAATCACCGTATTTCAAAAGAATTATTGTTCGGTGCAATAGAAACACTCAAAAAAGCCAAACAAACCCACGATGTTTTAGAAGAATATTATATATCCGCTATGAATTTTGAAACACTTACCGCCTTTACCGAACAAAAAACAAACGAAATTTTAAAACGGAATAATTAAACATCAACATTGTTTTAAAATGAAAGTTAAAACACGCTCCAAATGTTACAATATATCGTTCTTGAAGAATAAGGACAAAAATAAGCACCTCTGTAAAGAGGTGCTTATTTTTAAATTTTGCTTTAGTACCCACATCATCCCGAAATGATGCTGTTAACAGCAGGTTTTCGGCAGGGATTGATAGGTAAGAACATTGCTATCGTATGTGCGAAGATGTGACTACTAAAAATGAGAATTAGATTAACTCGATAATTGCCATTTCAGCAGCATCGCCGCGGCGTGGACCTGTTTTTGTAATACGGGTATAACCACCGTTTACATCTGCATACTTAGGAGCGATTTCGTTGTAAAGTTTTGCAACTACGTCTTCCTTAGTAATGAATGCCATTGCCTGACGTTTGCTGTGAAGTGTATTTGTCTTAGCGAGTGTAATATACTTCTCTGCCATTGACTGAACTTCTTTAGCACGTGTAACGGTTGTTTCTATTTTTCCGTTTTCGAGAAGAAAAGTTACCATTGCACGAAGCATTGCTGTTCTGTGATCACTGGCTCTTCCAAGTTTACGAGTACCCGGCATTGATATTCACTCCTTTTATTCGTCGTCTTTCTTAAGAGCAAAGCCGAAAGAAGCCAATTTTGCAATTACTTCCTCCAAAGATTTGCGTCCTAAGTTTCTAACCTTCATCATATCCATTTCAGATTTGTTGATAAGGTCTTCAACTGTGTTAATACCAGCACGCTTTAAGCAGTTAAAACTACGAACCGAAAGGTCAAGTTCATCAATAGTAAGATCAAGAACTTTTTCTTTGGCGTTGTCGCTTTTTTCTGCCATAATGCTTTCAGATTCACTTACACCTTCAGCAAGATTTAAGAACAATTCAAAATGTTCTATAAGAATTTTAGCCGACATAGAAACAGCCTCATCGGCTTTTAATGAACCGTCGGTCCAAACTTCAAGTGTAAGTTTGTTTTTATCAACAACATTGCCCACACGGGTGTTGTCAACGTTAAAGTTGGCCTTCAAAACCGGAGTGTAGATAGAATCAATCGGAATAACACCGATTATATTCTGAGCCGGCTTATTCTGCTCTGCCGATACATAGCCTCTGCCACGGTTGAGTGTCATCTCCATATTGAGTTTGGCACCTTCATCAAGAGTAGCAATATACATATCGGGATTAAGAATTGTTACACCGGTAGGAACATTAATTGATGCAGCGGTAAGTACGCACGGACCTTCTGCTTCAACATAGATTTTCTGATTATCAGTATCTTCAAGTTTAGCAATAAGGCCTTTAAGGTTGAGTACTATTTCAGTAACATCTTCCTTAACACCGGGAATGGTTGAAAATTCGTGAAGAACACCGTCAATTTTAACATCGGTTATTGCAGCACCAGGCAATGTTGAAAGAAGAACTCTTCTAATGCTGTTGCCAAGTGTAATAGCATAGCCGCGTTCGAGCGGTTCCATAACAAATTTACCGTACTTTCCGTCATCAGAAAGTTCAAGTGTTTCAATTCTGGGCTTTTCAATCTCTATCATTTAAAAGCTCCGTTTCTCCGCATCGCAAATTTTATTATGCTATGCTCCGATGCGGTGAGCACAACAAAACAATAATAATATAAAATTATTATCTTGAATAGAATTCGACAATAAGTTGTTCCTCAACAGGAGCCTCAATTTGCTCACGTTCGGGAAGATTGATAACTTTTGCTGTAAGTTTTTCGCGATCAACACTGATCCATTCAGGAACAGGTTTAGCACTGTTTGCTTCAACAACAGCCTTCATCTTATCGCTGCCCTTTGCCTTTTCACAAATAGCGATTTCATCGCCTGCTTTGAGAAGGTATGAAGCGATATCAACACGCTTGCCGTTTACATCAAAATGACCGTGGCCTACAAGTTGACGTGCTTCTGCTCTTGAAGAAGCAAAGCCTACTCTGTATACTACGTTGTCAAGACGGCTTTCAAGAATTTTTAAAAGGTTGTCACCGGTAACACCGGGTTTTCTTTCAGCAACTTCAAAATAATGACGGAACTGATTTTCTTGAACGCCATAAAAACGTCTTGCGGTCTGCTTTGCACGAAGCTGCAAACCATATTCGGATGACTTCTTTCTACCTTGTCCGTGCTGTCCGGGTGCATAACCGCGGATATTCATAGAACATTTTTCAGAATAGCAGCGTTCACCTTTAAGGAACAATTTTTGTCCTTCACGGCGACAAAGTCTGCAAACTGCACCGGTATATCTTGCCATCTGTTACACCTCCAAATTATTTTGCAATATATTATTGCAGTTTAAAATTATACGCGTCTTCTCTTGGGAGGACGGCAGCCATTGTGAGGAATCGGGGTTACGTCTTTAATCATAGAAACCTCAAGACCTACAGACTGTAATGCGCGGATAGCCGCTTCACGACCTGCACCAGGTCCTTTAACATAAACCTCAACAGTTTTGAGACCGTGTTCCATAGCAGCCTTAGCAGCCATTTCAGCAGCACTTTGTGCAGCGAAAGGAGTAGACTTTTTAGAACCACGGAAACCGAGTTCACCAGCAGATGCCCATGAAAGAGCATTACCTTGAGTGTCGGTAATAGTAACTATTGTGTTGTTGAAGGTTGACTGGATATGGGCTGCACCACGTTCAATGTTTTTCTTTTCGCGACGACGGCGTGTCGTTGCTCTTTTAGCAGTAGCCATTAAAGTTTACCTCCTACTTATTTCTTTTTGTTAGCAACGGTTCTCTTCGGTCCCTTACGAGTACGAGCGTTAGTTTTTGAACGCTGACCTCTTACGGGCAAACCTTTACGGTGACGAAGACCGCGATAACTACCAATTTCAATAAGTCTTTTAATATCCAATGCAACAGTACGGCGACGGTCACCTTCTACCTGAAGGTTGTGGTCGATATACTCACGCAGTTTGGAAATATCTTCTTCTGTCAAATCCTTAACGCGAAGATCAGGGTTAATACCTGTATCTGCAAGGATTTTTTTAGATGTTGTAAGACCGATACCGTAAATATAAGTAAGTCCTATTTCAACTCGCTTATTATTAGGAAGGTCAACACCAGCAATACGTGCCATTTATCAAAGCACCTCCATATTTCTAATTGCGACAGTCGGGGTTAATTAACCCTGACGCTGCTTGTGCTTCGGGTTTTCACAGATAACCATGATTTTACCCTTACGCTTAATGATTTTGCATTTTTCGCAAATCTTTTTTACAGAAGGTCTGACTTTCATTTGGATTTTACCTCCTTAAAATTTAGGGTATGATTAAAATCATACGTGTTTTTCTATCTTATTTAGAACGCCAAGTTATGCGTCCTTTAGACAGATCGTACGGCGACATTTCAACTGTAACTTTATCACCGGGCAATATACGTATAAAGTTCATACGCAACTTACCTGAGATATGTGCTAAAATTTGATGTCCACCTTGAATTTCTACCTTGAACATTGCGTTAGGCATTGCCTCAACAACGGTGCCTTCAAGTTCAATCATATCTGATTTTGACATTACATTTCCTCCTCGTAAACGCCGCTTAACACCTTAAGTGCTTTACGCAACGCTTTGTTGGTTCTAAATTGCTGTGCTTCAAGATAAGTATTGGTAAGTTTCAGATGCTTCGGGTTTTTACGCTTTGGGCGTTCGACCGGCCGCTCTTTTCCGTCACACACTAACAAATAGTTTTCGGTCTCTTCGACTATTACCATCGCTTTTGTCTTATCTCTGCCCGCATTTGATATTGCTATTCTGCCTACCATAACGCACCTCAAGATTTAGTTAAAATTTGAGGACCGTCGGGGGTAATTACAATAGTATGTTCAAAATGGGCTGATAAAGAACCGTCTTTTGTAAGCACTGTCCAACCGTCAGGCATAACCTTTACATCAAAATGACCTGCGTTAACCATAGGTTCAATAGCAAGTGTCATACCTGGCATTAGGCGAATTCCATGCCCTTGAGTGCCAAAATTAGGTACTTCGGGTGCTTCGTGAAGGTTGGTGCCGATACCGTGACCGACAAACTGCCTTACTACCGAATAGCCCCTCTTTTCGACATATTGCTGCACTGCAGAACCTATATCACCCAATCTGCCGCCGGAAACCGCCGCCGCTATGCCTTCGTAAAGGCTTTCGCGTGTGGTATCCATCAGCCGCTTTGCTTCGTCGGAAACATCTCCGCAAGCAAAAGTGGCGGCATTATCGCCGTGATACCCTTCAAACTTTGCACCAAGGTCGATTGAAACTATGTCGCCCGCCTTAATAACACGTTTTTTTGAAGGTATGCCGTGAATTACCTCGTTGTTGATTGATATACATGCGGTTGCAGGATAACCGTTATAATTTTTAAAGTTGGGTTTTGCACCCTGACTTAAAATATATTTTTCGGCTATTCTGTCGAGTTCGGCGGTTGTAACGCCCGGCTCTACCGCATTGCCTGCTAATTTTAATGCTTCGGCCGATATTCTGCAAGCTTCTCGCATTACTTTAAGCTCGCGGCCGGTTTTTAGGACTATCATAACTTATATCTCCGAAAGAATGCCAAGCACCAATTCTTTTGTTTCGTCAACACCCTTGCGGCCGTCAACGGTTAAAAGTTTGTTTTGTGCTTGATAATAAGTCTTAAGCGGTTCGGTTTGCTTGTGGTAAATGTTGAGCCTGTCAATTACAGTATCGGGCTCATCATCTTTACGAATAACAAGTTTGCCGCCGCAGGCATCACAAATGCCGTCTGCTTGAGGTTTTTTGAAACTTGTATGGTAACTTGCCCCGCATTTTTCACAAACGCGTCTACCCGACATACGTTTAACAATTTCACCGTCGGGAACCTCGATTGAAAGGGCAGCATCAACTGCAAATCCCATATTATCAAGTGCCTCGGCTTGAGGAATTGTACGGGGAAAACCGTCAAGTATAAAACCGTTTTGACAGTCCGGCTGTGCCAGACGTTCCTCAATGATGCCAATTACAACATCATCCGGAACTAATCTGCCACTGTCGATATACGCTTTAGCCCTTAAACCCATTTCGGTACCGTTTTTAAGTGCAGCACGAATTATGTTGCCGGTTGAAATGGTAGGAATATTATACTTATCAGAAATTATTTCTGCCTGTGTGCCTTTACCGGCACCGGGGGCACCTAAAAGAATGATTTTCATTCTCAACTACTCCCCTTAGTCTAAGAAACCTTTATAATGACGCATCATCATTTGTGATTCAAGGTTTTGAACCGTATCAAGTGCAACGCCAACCATAATAAGTACAGATGTACCGCCAAGCGAAATGTTAATTTTGCCGACGTTACCTATAATTATAGGAAGAATTGCGATAACACTTAAGAACAACGCACCCATCAATGTTATTCTTGACAAAATTTTAGAAATAAAATCAGATGTGGGTTTACCCGGTCTTATACCGGGAACAGCACCACCGTTTTTGCGAAGGTTGTTTGCCATTTCTACAGGATTAAACTGAATAGTTGCATAGAAATAAGCAAATGCGATAATCAATAAGAAATAGATTATTGCGTAAAAAATACCTTGCGTGCTAAACAATGCTAAGAATTTAGCAAATGATGATGTTGTATTACTCATAAAACTGAGTATCATTGTAGGCAACATCAAGATTGACGAAGCAAAGATTACAGGCATAACACCCGACATATTAACCTTAATCGGAATATGAGTGTTTTGACCGCCGTACATCTTATTGCCTACAACACGCTTTGCATACTGAACAGGAATTCTGCGTTCTGCGTTTGTCATCCAAACAATGAACATAATTATTGCCAAGAAAGCAACAATTGTGCCGATTACAGCGAAGTACTGTTTATAATCTACCCAGTAACTCCAAAGTGCTGCAAACGCTTGAGGACCACGTGAAAGAATACCTGCAAACAACAATATCGAAATGCCGTTGCCAATACCTTTAACGTCGATCTGTTCGCCAAGCCACATAACTATTGCAGAACCTGCCGTAAATGTAAGAACAATAACAATTCCTGCAAACCATATACCCTTTGTTACGCTAATACAATTACTTGCTTTCAAATAAATGAAATAAGCAACGCCCTGTATAAGAGCCAAAATCACTGTAGTGTAACGTGTAATGGTTGCGAGTTTTTTCTGACCTTCTTCGCCTTCTTTAGAAAGACGTTCAAGGTACGGAATTGCTACACACAATAACTGAACAATAATTGAAGCGTTGATATACGGAGTAATTGACATTGCGAAAATTGCACCGTATTCAAGACCGCCACCTGTAAGGATTGATAAATAACTGAAAAAAGTATTATCAGTTGCAGCGGTTGCGATAGCATCCGGTTTAATATATGGAACCGGAATAACTGAGCCAATGCGGAAAATTGCGATTATGAGTATTGTAAAAAGAATCTTGTTGCGAAGTTCTTTTACTCGCCACGCATTTTTAATTGTTTCCAACATTCTCAGATCACCTCTGCCTTTCCGCCAACAGCGTTAATCTTTTCTGCAGCAGAAGCAGAAAACGCATTGAGGTTTACCGTGAGTTTTTTGGTAAGTTTACCGTTACCGAGAACCTTCACGGGCTTATCTGCCTTTTTAATAATATTTTTCTCTGCCAAAGCCGCTGCGTCAACAACAGCACCGTCCTCAAATACTTCGAGGGCTGCTACGTTGATTGCAATCCACTCTTCAGCAAAAATATTGTTAAAGCCACGCTTCGGCACACGTCTTTGAAGTGGCATCTGACCGCCTTCAAAACCTATTCTCATACCGTGACCGGCACGAGCCTTTTGACCTTTGTGACCTTTTCCGGCTGTTTTACCGTTGCCGGAACCATGACCTCTGCCTATACGCTTTGACTCTTTTGTAGAACCAAATGCGGGAGATAATTCATGCAATTTCATTGTTCGCACCTCCTTGCTTAATTGCGGTTTGAAACCGCGTGTAAAATCCGTTAGCCTTCAATAATTTTAACAAGGTGAGACACCTTATTAACTTTACCTCTGGTTTGTGCGTTGTCAGGTTGAACCTTAACATCGCCTACTTTGTGAAGACCTAAAGATTCTACGGTTGCGATTTGGTCCTTTTTAGAACCGATTGTGCTCTTTACGAGTTTTACAGTAAGGCCAGCAGCCTTTTTCTTAGTAGCCATAATGCTGTGCCTCCTTAACCTATAATTTCTTTAACGTCTTTGCCACGAACTGCAGCGACCTGATTTGCATCGCGAAGTGCTGCAAGACCTGCAATAGTTGCACGAACAACATTGCACGGATTATTTGAGCGGAGTGCTTTTGTACGAATATCCTTAATACCTACCATTTCAACTACGGCACGTACTGCACCGCCGGCAATAACACCGGTACCGGTTGCAGCAGGTTTAAGAAGTACGCGTCCTGCACCGAACTCACCAATAATTTCGTGAGGGATTGTAGTACCCTTAAGTGAAACTTTAATAAGATTTTTCTTTGCATCTTCGATACCTTTGCGGATAGCATCCGGAACTTCGCCTGCTTTACCGAGGCCATAGCCTACGATACCGTTGCCGTCACCGACAACAACCAAAGCCGAGAATTTCATAATGCGGCCGCCTTTAACGGTCTTAGATACACGATTTATAGAAACTACGCGTTCTTGTAAATCTAATGTTGATGCGTCAATATTTGTAGCCAAAAGTATTTCCTCCTTCTTCTTATTTAGAACTTGAGGCCGCCCTCGCGGGCACCTTCGGCAAGCTCCTTGACACGTCCGTGATAAATGTAACCACCGCGGTCAAAAACAACCTCTGTGATACCTTTAGCAACGGCACGTTCAGCGATTAACTGTCCAACCTTGTGTGCACCCTCGCAATTGCCACCGTTCAAACCAAAATCTTTTTCGTTTGAAGAAGCAGCGGCGAGTGTAACACCGTTTACATCATCGATAAGCTGGGCATATATATTGCTGTTGGAGCGAAATACATCGAGGCGAGGGCATGCTGCTGTGCCGCTGATTTTTGAACGTACACGTGCATGGCGTTTAAGTCTTGCCTGATTACTGTTAGGTTTGCTAACCATTTTTTATACACTCCTTCTTTATTTCTTAGAGCCCTTAGCGGCTTTACCTTCTTTGCGGCGGATGTGTTCGTCAGAGTATTTGATACCCTTGCCCTTGTAAGGTTCGGGCGGTCTCTTTTTACGAACGTCTGCTGCAAACTGACCTACTAACTGCTTATCTGCACCGCTGATAACGATTTGGTTAGCAGACGGTACGTCAATTTTAATACCTTCAACTTCAGGAATAATTACCTGATGTGAATAACCCAAGTTCATAACAAGGTTATTACCCTGCTTTTGAGCACGGTAACCTACACCGTTAATATCAAGTGTTTTTGAATAACCTTCTGAAACACCTGTAACCATATTAGCGATAAGTGTACGTGTTAAACCGTGTAATGCACGGTGCTCTTTGTTATCGGTTGGGCGGGTTACGATAATCTCGCTACCCTCAACTGCAACGGTGATGTCAGCGTCGAATGTGTAGGTGAGTTCACCTTTAGCACCTTTAACTGTAACGGTATTACCGTCAAGTTTAACGTCAACACCTGCAGGTATTGTGATAGGCTTTTTACCTATTCTTGACATTCCCTTGCACCTCCTTACCAAACAAATGCAAGCACTTCGCCGCCAACGTTGGCCTTGCGTGCTTCTTTGTCTGTCATAATTCCCTTAGAGGTGGAAAGGATTGCTATACCAAGGCCTTTCATAACCTTAGGCATATCCTCTACATTTGTGTAGATACGCAGACCTGGTTTAGACACACGGCGAATACCGGTGATGGTCTGTGTTTTATTTTGGCCGTATTTCAAAACAATGTGAATTACGCCCTGTTTACCGTCATCTTCAACGGTAAAACTGCTGATGTAACCCTCGTCAAGCAAAATCTGGGCTATTGCCTTTTTTACTTTGGACGCCGGTACATCTACCGAATCATGTTTTGCTGCAGATGCGTTACGAATTCTC
>CAZUYL010000036.1:0-13046 GCA_964624945.1 uncultured Ruminococcus sp.
TAATATAACTAAATTATCATTTTCGGTCTTGAAAGAAGTGTTTTTATGAAAATATCGGGCATTGAAAAATTAAGTTATCAACTTGAAACGGGTTCGGCTTTGCTTGTAGCAAGTGTGCCAAACCGCTTTTATCTTACAGGTTTTGAAACAAGTGACGGCTATGTTTTTATAACTAAAGAAAAATCTTATTTTTTAATAGATTTTCGCTATGTTGAAAAGGCAAAAGAAATTGTAAAAAACTGTGAAGTTTGTTTGTCGAATTCACCTTTGAGTGAAATTAAAGAACTTTGCGATAAGCACAATATAACCGAACTGTTTGTGGAAAGTAAAAAAACTTCGGTTAATTTTTTCGGTGAACTTAAAGCCGCTCTGTCACCCGTAAATGTTTCGGACAGCGACCATTTTGACAAGGCACTTTGTGATTTGCGTGCGGTAAAATCCGATGAAGAAATTTCGGCAATTAAATCGGCACAAAAACTTACCGATGATACATTCACCTACATTTTAGACCGCATTGCCGCAGGCAGAACCGAACGTGAGATTATGCTTGATATGGAATTTTATATGCGTAGGCTGGGTTCTGAGGGTGTTTCGTTTGATTTTATTGTTGTTTCGGGCAAAAATTCGTCGTTACCGCACGGCGTACCCACTGATAAAAAAATCGAAAAAGGCGATTTTATAACTATGGATTTCGGTGCCGTTGTAAACGGATACCACTCCGATATGACACGTACCGTAGCCGTAGGTAACATAAGCGATGAGCAACGTTTGGTTTACGACACCGTGCTTAAATCACAACTTGCCGCAATAGATGCCGTAAAAGAGGGTGTTGTTTGCCGTGATATTGATAAAATAGCACGTGATATTATTAATAACGCAGGTTATGAGGGTTGTTTCGGTCACGGACTCGGTCACAGCGTGGGTATTGAAATTCACGAAAACCCCTGTTTTAATATGCGTTGTGATACGCTTTTGAAAGCGGGCACCGTTATGACCGTAGAACCCGGTATTTATCTTGAAAACAAATTCGGCGTAAGAATTGAGGATATGGTTGTTACCACTCCCGACGGCTGTATAAATCTTACCGCAAGTAAAAAAGAATTAATTATTATATAAACAGTAAAATATATTGCTTGCAAATTGACGTATTTTCGTGTAAAATGTATATGTATAAGTTTGCAATTTGTAATTTGAGTTAAGGATGTGTTTAAAATTATGTCAAACCGTTTATTCCAAACAGTTATTCATCAAATGAAGGACGCCATTGATAAAACATTCGGTGTTATGGATGCAAACAACACCATTATTGCTTGCAGTGAGTTAGGTCGCATAGGTGAAAAACTTGATGTTTCGGTTGTTCCCGTGGCGGAAGAATTCACCGATTCAGGTTATACATTTAAACCTGTTGTTTCTGCACAGGGTACAGATTACACGGTGTTTGTTGAAGGCACAGACGTTATATGCAGTAAATATGCCGTTGTATTAGCGGTTTCTTTTGCTAATATTAAAAATTATTATGACGAAAAATATGACCGCAGTAACTTTATTAAAGATATAATACTTGACAACGTTTTGCCCGGTGATATTTACATTAAGGCACGTGAACTTTATTTTGACGGTGATATTTCATCAACCGTAATGATTGTTCGCAACCTTGATGGCGGTGACATTTCGGTTTACGAGGTTTTGAAAAACCTCTTCCCCGAAAAGAATAAGGATTTTGTTATCAACATAAACGAAACCGATATTGCTATTGTTAAAGAAACCAAACCCGATATTGACCGCAAAGATATTGAAAATCTTGCATCTTCAATAGCCGACACACTCTCAGGCGAGTTTTACATTCACACCTCTATTGGTATAGGTACAACGGTTAATAACCTTAAAAGCCTTGCTAAATCTTTTAAAGAGGCACAAACAGCACTTGAAGTCGGCAAGGTTTTCGACAACGAAAAAACCATTATATCTTACGATAACTTAGGTATTGCAAGGCTTATTTATCAGTTGCCTACAACCCTTTGCGAAACATTTTTGCGTGAGGTATTCAAACGCGGTTCAATCGAAAATTTAGATCAGGAAACATTATTTACAATTCAACGTTTCTTTGAAAACAACCTCAATGTTTCAGAAACTTCAAGAAAACTTTTTGTTCACAGAAATACACTTGTGTACCGTCTTGAAAAAATCAAAAAGATTACCGGCCTTGATTTGCGTGAATTTGACCATGCCATTGTGTTTAAAATTGCGTTAATGGTAAACAAATACCTTAAAAGCAACCCTATAAAATATTAATTGAAAGCGAGAAATTTTATGTCTGAAGAACTACTTGAACAGTTTACAGATAATAATTTACCTGCGGAACCTGTAATAGAATTCAGGGGTGTATCTAAAACTTATCCGAGCGGCACACACGCTCTTGATGATGTTAATATACGAATAAATAAAGGTGAATTTGTTTTTGTTGTTGGATCTTCGGGTGCAGGCAAAAGCACTTTTATGAAACTTATAATGCGTGAAGAAAAGGCTAACACGGGCTCTATTACCGTAAACGGTTTTAACCTCGTAAAAATGCCGCGTAAACGTGTGCCTATGCTTCGCAGAACTATGGGAATAGTTTTTCAGGATTTTAGA
This sequence comes from uncultured Ruminococcus sp., assembly GCA_964624945.1. Classification (GTDB taxonomy): domain Bacteria; phylum Bacillota; class Clostridia; order Oscillospirales; family Acutalibacteraceae; genus UBA737. Next base: position 2,632 of record CAZUYL010000036.1, read on the forward strand.
CTTATTCCCAATATGAATGTTTTTGATAACGTTGCATTTGCTATGCACGTTGTAGGTAAATCAGGCCGTGAAGTAAGGCGTGAGGTTACAAAGGCACTTTCTAAAGTAGGTCTTGGTGAAAAGGCACGTTCGATGCCCAATCAACTTTCGGGCGGTGAACAACAGCGTGTAGGTCTTGCAAGGGCTCTTGTAAACGCCCCCGACCTTATTATTGCGGACGAGCCTACAGGTAACGTTGACCCTAATATGTCGTATGAGATTGTGTCTTTACTGACCGAAATCAACAAACGCGGAACCACAATTTTGATGGTAACGCATGACCATAATTTAGTGCGTGACTTTAAGCACCGTGTAATTATGCTTGACAGCGGCAGAATAGTTGCCGACAACGCAGCAGGGGGTGCCGAATAATGAAGGTAGGTAGCATTAAATATCTTATAAAAGAAGGCTTTAGAGGTACTTGGGCAAACCGCCTTATGTCGCTTGCATCTGTAGGTGTTTTGGTTGCCTGTATGGTAATTATCGGTCTTGCAATTTTAATTTCCGAAAATGTAAAGGTTGCCGTTGGTGCCCTTGAAAAACAAAATGTTGTTATGGTTTATATGCAAGACTATAACTGGGCTTTGTACAGCGACAGTTTAGAATTACCCGAAGAGGCACGTGAGGGTGCCGATGCCAACGGCATTATCGAGTCGGATTATGTTATACATAATGAAGACGAGGCAAAGGCATTTTGTGATAAAATTGCACAACTCGGCAATGTAGATTCAGTAGAGTTTGTTTCAAGTGAAACAGGTCTTGAAAACGTAAAAGACGATATGCTTGAAGGTCAAAGCGACTACTTTACTTTTTTAGATGATGAATACGGCAATCCGCTGTCATCTGCGGCAAAAGTGACCATGAAAGAAATGGCTTTGTTTGATGAAACAATCGAACAAATTAAGGCTATCGAAGGTGTAGATACCGTGCGTTCACACGGCGATTTGGCTGAAAAAATCGACACCATTAAACAGGGTATTTATATTGCAGGTTTTTGGATTATTGCCATACTTATAGTTATTTCACTTGTAATTGTGTCAAACACAATCAGAGTAACTATGTATAACAGAAAGTTAGAAATAAGCATTATGAAAGCGGTAGGTGCTACCGATGCTTTTATAAGAATACCTTTTGTTATTGAGGGTATGTTAATAGGTCTTATATCGGCACTTATTTCCGAAGGCATTGTTTATTTCTGTTACCGTGTTGCCACCGAAAAAATTTCGGCAATGCTCGGCAGCGTGGTTCCGTTTGGTGAAATGTCACTTTACTTATTGCTTGTATTTGCCTTAATAGGCGTATTTGCAGGTGCACTGGGTAGTGCTTTTATGATAGGCAAATATTTAAGACGTGAAGGCAGTGAATTTGCTGCTATATAATTCGGAGGCTTAAAATGAAATTAGGGTTTAAAAGAATAATAACAGTTATACTTTGTATGACTATGTTATTTACGGCTTCATTTTATACAGCGGCACTTACACAAAGCGAAAAGAACAAACTCAACAGCGATATTGCCGCTCTTAAAAATGAGGCAAATGAAATTCAGGCTGAAATAAATAAATTAAAAGCCGAAAAAAACGATCAAGCTGCGGTTCTTGCGGCTATTCGTAAAAAAATTGCCAATACACAGGCACAAATTGACCGTTGCAATAAAGAAATTTCATCTATAAACGCTAAAATTTCGTCTAATAAAGCGGAAATTGCCGCAAAAGAAGCCGAAATTAAAGATGATGAACTTGCTTTTAAAAAGCGTATAAGAGCAATTTATATGAGCAACTCAAACAGTTCTGTTCAAATACTTTTGGGTGCTGAAAACTTTTCTGATTTTTTACAGTTATCACAACTTACATCTTCAATTTCTTCACACGATAAACGTCTTATGGAAAATTTAAAATCCGAAATTGAGGTTTTAAATCAAAAAATTGCAGAAAATGAAGAACTGTTAAGTGAGCAGGTTTCTATAAAATCTACCATTGCCGGCCAACAAAAAGAACTTGAATCGCAAGAAAGTGAAGCGGCATCAATTTATAACAGCATTGCTAAAGAGCAAAGTGCCGCACAAAGCGACCTTAACGACGTTAATGCCGACATCAAAGCAATGCAGAAAAAACTTGAAGATGACATCGCCGCTCAGTCTAAAAATTATTCAACATTTATAAACAGCAATACAGGTTTACAATGGCCTGTAAGCGGATTTTTCAGTTTGAGTACACGTTTCGGTCTTGCTAATGACAGTATGCACAACAACCGTGCACATAACGGTATTGATATTGCAGGCAGCGGTATATCAGGTCAACCTATACGTGCTATGGCTGACGGTTACGTAACCTTGGTTTCTAACGGTTGCACCCACAACTACGGTAAAAAGAGTAACTGTTGCGGTAACGGTTATGGCAACTACTGTACTGTAAACCACGGTACACTTAACATTGGCGGGTCTTCGGCAAATTATGTTGCATATTACGCACACGCATCAAAAATTATTGTTACCAACGGTCAATACGTTAAACAGGGTGACATTTTGGGTTATGTAGGCACAACGGGTTATTCTTCAGGTTACCACCTGCATTTCGGTGTGCTTAAAAACGGCTCTTGGACCGATCCGTATGCCTTGTTCTTCTAATAACCGTAATTTGTTAAAATTAAGAATATTATTTTTTACATTGCTTGCCGTTTGGATGTTTGTTATATTTATGTTTTCAGCACAAAATGCAGATGATTCTTCCGAAACAAGCGGCGGATTTGTATCGGTAATTATTGAAAATATTTATTCCGATTTTAACGATTTACCTCAAGACGTGCAAAATAATTTAATAACCGATATTACGGTTGCAGTTCGTAAATCGGCTCATTTTACAGAATATTTTATTTTGGGTGGACTTGCGTTTTTATCAGCGGTAACATTCGATAAATATAAACTGTACATACGCAGTCTTTCGGCATTTGTTTTTTGCGTTTTGTATAGCACAAGTGATGAAATCCATCAATATTTTGTGCCGGGCAGGGCGTGCAGACTGTTTGATGTTTTGATTGACAGCACAGGCAGTTTGCTTGCAGTTGCAATATGTACGGCAATATTTTTAAAAATAAGCAAACCACGTAATAGATTGGATGAAAACAATGCGTAAAAAAGAATTAATTCGGCAAAATGCGGAATTATTTGAAAATTTACAAAAGACTAAAAAAGAGTTAAAAGAGGTTAAGGATTTATTGGCTAAAAACAACGCCGATTTATCTGCTTTAAAAGAGCAACTTAAAGCACCCGCTTTACAACAAGAACCCACCACCCAAACCGAACCTTTACGTCGCCTTGAAGAAAAGGTTATTTCAAACGCAACCCTTAAACCCGATGTAGAATACGGTTCTAAAGTGATAGGCAAAATTGTGGTATCTTCTGCCGAGTACAGCAACAAATTAACCCTCGGCGGCGACGATAAGTACAAAGAATTGGTTAATCTTATTTTGGGTAAAACCGAAATGGCAAAAGCCGAAATATTGGCGGTTGTCCAATCCGATGACGGTTATGACCTTAAATGTTCAAAAATGGACCGCATCGCCGAAGTCACCAACGAGTACTTTGAAAGCGTAATCGCTCAAATATTTTAATTCAAAACCATTTCGAGATTTGCTTTAATCCTTGAAACACCCTTGTTGTTTTTGCAAGGGTGTTTTTTGTATCTTCGTTTTAAAGAATTATATTTCAATCTCTCACACAAAATCAAATACGGTTGAATAGAATGGATTGGCAGGTAATTTAAAATTATCTTATTAATGTGATTATTTTCCTGCAAATAGGTAAAAATATTTACAATAACAAATCGGAGTGTGAAGCAGGAATGACCGTAAAACGAGGAGAAATATATTATGCAGATTTAAGTCCGGTTATAGGTTCCGAGCAAGGCGGAATGAGACCGGTTTTAATAGTTCAAAACGATGTTGGCAACAAATACAGTCCTACGGTTATTGCCGCGGCAATAACAAGTCAGCACGAAAAATCAAATTTGCCTACACATATAAACCTAAGTGCCGAAAGGTGCGGTCTTGCTAAAGATTCAATAGTTTTACTTGAACAGGTAAGAACCATTGATAAACAGCGTCTTAAAGAAAAAATGGGCAGCATAGACACCGCCGCTATGAGCAGGGTGGACAAGGCGTTATCGGTTAGTTTTGGTTTGGGCGGTTTTTATTAAATTTTGCCATAAAAATTTAATTTAAGATTGTATTGTCGAATTATAAAATTAAAATACAGTTGACAATCCCTTAAAATAATTATAAAATTATAATATAATATTTAGGGAGGTATTGTTATGATAAGCGAACAATACAATTTGTGGCTACAGCGTGCAACTCTTGATACAGATTTAATTGCCGAACTTGAAAGTATAAAGGGCAATGAAGATGCAATAAGCGATGCTTTTTATAAAAATCTTGAGTTTGGTACAGGCGGTTTGCGTGGCGTAATAGGTGCAGGTACCAACCGTTTAAATGTTTATACTGTCGGTAAAGCAACACAAGGTCTTGCCGCTTATGTGAATTCCGTTACCAAAAACGGCAGTGTTGCAATAGCGTATGACAGCCGTATAAAGTCAGACGTTTTTGCCCGTGATGCCGCATCGGTTTTTGCCGCTAACGGCATTAAGGTGTATATTTATAAAGAACTTATGCCTACACCAATGCTTTCATTTGCGGTGCGTTATTTAAAATGCGATGCAGGTGTTGTTGTCACAGCAAGTCATAATCCTTCAAAATATAACGGATACAAAGCATATGGTCCCGACGGTTGTCAATTAGGCTTAGATGCGGCAGATTATGTGCTTTCTATTATGAACAGCGTTGATATTTTCGACGGTGTTAAGCGTGTGGATTTTGACCTTGCTTTAAGCGAAGGCAAAATCGAATATATTGATGACAAGGTTATTGAAGCGTACATTTCAGAAGTTGAAAAGTGCCGTGTTAATACCAATGTTGATATGTCGAAATTGAACGTGGTTTATACCCCATTACACGGTTCAGGCAATAAACCCGTACGCAAAATTTTAAGCAAAATCGGTGCCGAAAACGTAACCGTAGTACCCGAACAGGAATTACCAGACGGCAATTTTCCAACGGCACCGTACCCTAACCCTGAAATTCGTCAGGCATTTGAATGTGCTTTAAAATTGGCTGAAACCGTAAAACCCGATTTATTGCTTGCTACCGACCCCGATGCTGACCGTATAGGTATTGCTGTGCCAAACGGTGATGAATACCGTTTGTTCAGCGGTAATGAGGTTGGTGCTTTGTTGCTTGAATATGTGCTTAAATACAAAAAAGCAAACGGTACTTTGCCTGAAAATCCTGTAGCGGTTAAAACAATAGTTACAACAAATGTTTGTAAAAAAATCGCCGCTGATTACGGTTGCGAATTACGCGATGTGCTTACAGGCTTTAAGTTTATAGGCGAACAGATAGGTCTTCTTGAAGCAGACGGCGAAGCCGGCCGTTACATATTCGGTTTTGAAGAAAGTTACGGTTATTTGGCAGGCAGTTATGTTCGTGATAAAGACTCGGTTGTTGCCGCTATGCTTATTTGCGAAATGGTAGCATTTTATAAAGCACAGGGCAAAAATCTTATTGAAGTTTTGTCTGAACTTTATGACAAATACGGATATTATTACTGTTCACAAAAAAGTTTTACCTGTGAAGGTCAAAGCGGAATGAAACAGATTTCCGACATTATGCAAAAACTTTCCGACAATCCGCCTGCAAGCATAGGCGAATTTAAGGTTGTTCAGTTTGATAATCTTAATAAATCAGAAAGTCTTGAAACATCAAGCGGTAAACTTACAAAAATTAATTTGCCTAAATCAAATGTTTTGTGTTTCTATTTTGCAGACGGCAGTTCTATTATTGTAAGACCTTCGGGCACCGAACCTAAAATTAAACTTTATTTAAGTGCTGTAGGCAATACCGATGCTGATGCATCATCTAAACGTGAAATGCTTGAAAGTGCAGGAACCGAACTTTTAGGATTTTAATCTATAGTTAATAATTTGCGGAGCAATCTTTTGATTGCTCTGCTTTTTTGTAATAAAATTAAATACTACTTGAAAAAATAATCAATGGGTAGTATAATATATTTAGTTAGCATAAGGTAACTTGAATTAGAGGTGATTATTTGCAAAAATTTAAAGTAACGGGTATGAGTTGTGCCGCTTGCAGTGCACGTGTTGAAAAGGCTGTTAAATCATTAAACGGTGTAACCGAATGTAATGTGAATTTACTTACAGGTGATATGTCGGTAAGCGGCGATGTTGACGCTCAGTTAATAATAAACGCCGTTGTTAATACAGGTTACGGTGTGGAATTATCCGATAAAAGCAACCCAAAAGGAAAGGCAAATGAAGTTGTAAATTCATCAAATAAAAAAATGATTGCAAGACTTGTTTCGTCTATTGTGTTGTTGTTAATACTTATGTATTTTTCAATGTTCTACACAATGTGGGGTGCACCGTTGCCTAAAATTTTATCAACAAATTATATGGCGTTGGCACTAATACAACTGTTGCTTACCACCACAGTTGCGGTTATAAATCAAAAATTTTTTATAAACGGTTTCAAGGGGCTTATACACCGTGCACCAAATATGGACACTCTTGTGGCACTCGGCTCCGCGGCGGCTTATATATACAGCGTTTCAAATGTATTTAAAATGACCGTTGCCTCACCCGACACGGCACAACATTTGTTACACGGTTTGTATTTTGAATCATCTGCTATGATTTTAACCCTTATAACCGTGGGCAAATTGTTAGAGGGTTACGCTAAAGGAAAAACAACAAACGCCATAAAATCGTTTTTGGAATTAGCACCCAAAACCGTAACCGTTATTAAAAATGGAAAAGAAATACACATAGAAGCCGAAAAAATTTCGGAAGATGACATTTTTGTGGTATTGCCGGGTGAAAGTTTTGCCGTAGACGGTTTTGTAATTGAGGGACGGGGTGCCGTTGATGAATCTTCCCTTACGGGTGAGAGTATTCCTGTGGATAAAACGTCGGGAAGTAAGGTATATTCGGGCACAATAAACAAAACAGGCCGTCTTGTATGTAAAGCAACCGCAACCGCACAAGACAGCACATTGGCTAAAATAATAAAAACCGTAAGCGATGCATCGGCTACTAAAGCACCCATTGCACGAATTGCCGATAAGGTATCGGCTGTATTTGTACCTACGGTTCTTATTATTGCAGCAATAACGCTCATAGTTTGGCTTTTAATCGGCAAAACATTCGGATTTGCAATAGCAAGGGCAATTTCGGTTTTGGTTATAAGTTGCCCATGTGCGTTAGGTTTGGCAACACCTGTTGCAATAATGGTTGGCAGTGGTGTAGGTGCAAAACACGGTATTCTTTTTAAAACTGCACAGGCACTTGAAATGTGCGGTAAATGTAATATTATAGTGCTTGACAAAACAGGTACGGTTACACTTGGAAAACCTTCAGTAACCGATGTTATACCTTTTGGAGATACAACCGAAGATCAACTTTTAAAAACGGCGTACACGCTTGAAAAAAACAGTGCACATCCGTTGGCACAGGCAATAAACTTATTTGCCGAGCAAAATCACATAAAACCCGATAATATAACCGATTTTACCGAAACCGCAGGTTTTGGTGTAAGCGGCATAATAAATAAAAAATTATGTTTTGGCAGCAGCGTAAATTCGGCAAAAGAAAAAAATATTGATATATCGGTTGCCGAAACCGTTGTAAACGATTTGGCAATCAGCGGTAAAACACCTATAGTATTTGTTGAAAATAATATATTTTTGGGCGTTATTGCCGTTGCCGATACCGTAAAACCCGATGCAAAAAACACAATATCACTTATCAAAAAAATGGGTATGCGTACGGTTATGCTTACGGGCGATAATAAACTAACCGCAAATGCCGTAGCCGAAACGGTTGGCATAACCGAAGTTTTCGACTCGGTAAAACCCGATGAAAAAGCCAAAATTGTAAACAACCTTAAAAACGATGGCAAGGTTATTATGGTTGGCGACGGCATAAACGACGCCCCCGCACTTACCGTTGCCGATATAGGTATGGCAATCGGAAGCGGTATGGACATTGCGGTTGAGTCTGCCGATGTTGTACTTATGAACAACACCATATCGGATGTTGCCGATGCGGTAAGATTAAGCAAAAGTACAATTAAAAACATTAAAGAAAATCTGTTTTGGGCGTTTATTTACAACACAATAGGTATTCCGCTTGCGGCAGGTGTGTTTATTTCAATTTTAGGTTGGCAATTAAATCCTATGTTTGGTGCCGCTGCTATGAGTTTGTCAAGTTTTTGTGTTGTAACCAATGCGTTAAGACTTAACTTTTTCAAAATTAGCAAAACTACAAGAAAGGAAAATAAAAAAATGAAAAAAAGAATTAAAATTGAAGGACTTATGTGTGCACATTGCGAAGCACACGCCAAAAACGCTTTAGAAAATATAAGCGGTGTAACGGTGCTTGATATAAGCCACGAAACAGGAATTGCAAATATTGAAATAAGCGGCGACGTTGCAAATTCGGTTCTTGAAAATGCAATCGCACAACAAGGTTACAAAGTTACCGAGATTAGATAATTAAATATACTACTATACTACCGTTAATAAACCCGACTGAATATTGCGTTTAGTCGGGTCGTTATATAAATTGACTTATTTTAACTTTATGCTATATTTATCTTGAAATTATGATACAAATTGAAAACAATGGGGGGTAACGATATAAAAAACGCACTTTGGTTAATTACAACTGCGGTTATTATGTTTGCTTTTCCGTGCCTTGTGGTTACTTTAGTAAACGGCAATAGCGGAATGGTGGTCTGTTTTATTTTGTTTTTTGCATTAAACCCCTTTTATGCGATTTGCAGTGGTATTTATGCTGGTAAAAACGTAAAAAAATTTTGGTCACTTCCGATTATTACGGCATTATTTTTTCTAATCGGGGCGTGGTTATTCTTTGATATGGGCGAAAAAAGTTTTATTGTATATGCCTTAATTTATTTATTGATTGGAATTGCTACGATGTTAATTTCTGCATTTATAAAAAGAAAAGTTAAGTGAAGCACTGTTTGACAGAAACGTAAATTTTCGGGTGGTGCGATTTTTAGCATAATGATACTTGAAAAAGCGGAGTTTTTTATATATAATATCATAAAAGGCAGGTGTCGTTTTGGGCAGAATAATATCTCGTATAGCGGACTTTATTCGTGAAACCGATAAAATAATGGTAATGCTTTGCATTTTTGCAACAGGTTACGGTTGCTTAGTAGTTTATTCGGCTACACGTTATTTAGACTCGTTAAGACCGCTTTTGGTACAGTTGATAGGTTTAACAGTCGGTATATTTTCGGCTATAATTATATCAAGCATAAATTTTGATAAATTTTCTAAGTGTTGGCTGTTTTTGGCAATACTCGGCGTTGTGCCCGTAATTTTAACCTTCTTTATCGGTTGGGCACCTTCGGGTACCGATGATAAGGCTTGGCTTGATTTGGGCTTTACAACTTTTCAGCCTTCAGAACTTTTAAAAATTTGTTTTATAATTACTTTTTCTACGCATTTAGCAAAAGTAAAACCTACTATTAATAAATTAAAAACCTTAATACCCGTTTGTTTGCACGGTGCTTTTCCTGTGCTTTTGATACACTTTCAAGGTGATGACGGCACGGCACTTGTTTTTGCGGTAATTGTATTTTGTATGCTTTGTGCTGCAGGTGTTTCGTGGAAATATTTTGTTTTGGCATTTACCGCTTTGGCTGCATTTTCACCCGTAGTTTATTTTGTTATTATGAACGACGATCAACGTCAGCGACTTATAAGTATGTTTGATATTGAGTCCGACATTATGGGTAGCACATATCAGCAATACCGTGGCAGAATGGCACTTGCTAACGGCGGCTTTTCAGGGCAAGGTTTGTTCCACGGCAGTCTTACACAAGTAGGTGGTGTGCCGGAAGGTCAAAACGACTTTATATTTGTAAGTGTCGGCGAAGAGTTAGGCTTTATAGGTTGTTTTCTTGTGCTTTTACTTTTGGTTGCGATTGCCTTGCGTGCTGTACATATAGCACGTATTTGCAACAAACAAAACGGCAAATTTATGTGCATAGGATTTTTTGGTATGATGCTTGCTCAAATTACTATAAATATTGGTATGTGCGTTGCACTACTGCCAGTAATCGGTGTTACGCTGCCGTTTTTCAGTGCAGGCGGAACATCGCTTATTTGTATGTATTTGGGTGTAGGCGTTGTGCTTAGTGTTTATAAACATCGAAATTCACGCACGTTGTATTTGCGTGATTAAACAAAAATCACCGTGTTGTAATCAAAACAATGC
>CAZUYL010000037.1:0-12716 GCA_964624945.1 uncultured Ruminococcus sp.
ATATACAAAAATAGAATTATCGGGTGGTAAAAATGAAAAGACTGTTATGCGGTGCGTTATGTGTTTTAATGGCAATCTGCTTTTTCGGTTGCAAAAGCAAAACCGATGAACTGTCAAACCAATATAATGTTTTGGAATTGACCGAAGAGGACAAAAACGTTAAAGAATCGCTTGAGTTTAAAATTATAGATGAGGACGGCACTGTTTGGATTGAACGTGAACACGTTGAAAGGGTTTTAGTTTCGTTTGAAAAAACACGAAACCGTTACTTAGAATTTAAACTTAATTCCGACGGAATTAAAAAATTAAAAAAGGCTTTAAAGGGCAAACACACATTAACCGTTACGGTAGACGGTGAACCCTTGCTTTCGTATGACGGCGTAGAAGCCACAGACGTTCAACTTGACGATCTTGAAGAACGCAGTGCAATAATATTGGGCGAATATAAAGACGTTATAAGTTGGTTTAACATACTTACTTAAAAAGATGGGATAAGGCAGATAGCCTTATCCCGTTTTTTGATATTACGACTGTATCTGTTTAAAGGCGTAAAATTCGCCACGTTTTTCTATAAGTTGGTCATAGGTGCCGTATTCAACGCATTTGCCGTCTTTAATAACGGCAATTTTATCGGCATTTTTAATAGTAGAAAGTCGGTGAGCCACAATAAAGGTTGTACGGTCACGCGTAAGATTATCTATAGCGGCTTGAATTTCACGCTCGGTGACACTGTCTAAAGCACTTGTTGCCTCGTCAAAAATTATCACCTTGGGATTTCTTATAATTGCTCTTGCTATTGATATGCGTTGACGTTGACCGCCCGAAAGTTTTGCACCGTGTTCACCTACCGATGTGTCAAGACCGTTAGGCAAATGTTCTATTACGCTGTCGAGTTGTGCGGCGTGAACGGCTTCGGCAATTTGGCTGTCGGTGTATTCGTTGCCGTAGGTTATGTTTTCACGCACCGTGCCTGAAAAAAGAATTGAATTTTGCGGCACCACCGAAATATATTTTCGGTAAGATCTAAGGTCAAAGTCTTTAACGTTTTGCCCGTCAATAAGCAGTTCGCCGCTTTCGGCAAAATTAAAACCGACTACAAGATTAATAATTGTACTTTTGCCGCTGCCTGATTCACCTACAAGTGCTACCGTTTCGCCGACGTTTACGGTTAAATCAAGTCCGTTTAGCACGTGGGTTTGCATATCGTAGTTGAAGTAAACGTTTTTAAATTCATATTTTCCTTCAAGATTTTTAAATTTAGGTTTATCGTGATTTTTTTCGATATCATCGGCAGAAAGTATTTCACCTATAGAACGTATTGCATCGGCACCGCGTGTAATGGCGGGTAACAGATAAACAATGCTCATAACGTTGTTTGAAAGTGAAGAAAAATAGGTTTGATAAAGCGATATTTCACCTATGCTTATGAACTTTTTAAATGCCATAAAAGCCGTTACAAATAAACACACAATTTGAAAAAAGTTTACAAGTGCCCAACATAACGCACCGAAAAAACTGTGGGTTGAATCGGATTTATAACCACATTCCGCTATTTTTGTTATTGAGCGAGTAAGTTTTTTAACCTCAACATTTTCAAGAGAATGGGCACGTGTTACGGGGATAAGTTCCTCCATATCGTAAACAGCAGAAGATGTATTTTCAAGTTGTTGGCGGAATTCTTTGGTTTGCGTATGCATTTTTTTGTGAAATCCCTTTTGCAAAAAGACTGCGGCAGGCACAAGCAATAAAAACATAAAAAATATTATAATGTTATTGGTTATTACAACAGCCAAGGTGATACACATATTAATTACCGTGCCGAGAACGGTATTCATAATATGCGATGCCAAGTCGGTTATTACCTCAACATCACGCATAACTTTTGACTGAATTTTTCCCGATTGAGTATCTTTGTGAAATGTGATTGAAAGTTGTTGAAGTTTTTGCACCATAGCACCGCGAAGTCCTGCTTCAACGCTGCGGTTTGCTTTGGATACCGTTTTTACATAGATGGTATGAAACGGAACATTTAAAATAAGAAGTGCGGCGGCAATTAAAGCGTCGGTAAGTATTCGCCAAATAAAATTTTCGGGTGGGTTGGTTACAAGGTTTATTATATCCGCCGTTATAAGCGGCAGCACCCAAGTGGGACTGTCTTTTATTATGTAGATAATCGAGGCAAAGGCAAGTTTTAAGTAATGCCCTTTGTAAAGTTTAAAAAGCAATTTTAAAGTATGTATTTTGTTAGGCTTTTCAGACATATATGCTTTTATAAACTGTTCTTCGGATTTTATAATATTGTCTTCGCAAAATGCTTTTTTATTTTTAAAAAACATAAAGCAAAACACCTCTTACCTTATATAATACATTTTTATTATATAACAGTAAAAGGTGTTTTGTAAATATAAAGTGTATAACAATTACATGTTTTTTTCTATTATAGCCGCCATTACGGTTATATCGTCGGCACGTGAGTCGGTGTACCTGCGGCGTGCAGCGGCACAAATATGTTCCGCTAAGTTTTGGGCACTGCCGTCGGACCAATTTTCAACTTCGTTGCGAATCCATTCGGTGCCGTCAAAGGTAACCCCGTCGGACATAAGCAACAAAATATCGCCTGCTTTAAGGCGTATGCCTGCACGGTCAAACGAAATATCTTTTATAATGCCAATAGGCAAATTTTGACTTTCGGCTCTGCCGGATTTTCCGTTGCGGCGTACCACGGTTGCGGCAGCCCCCGCTTTATACAGTTCGGTTTTGCCTGAAAACAGGTCAATGCTTGCAATATCCATAGTGGCGAGCGATTCATCACTTGATTTAAACAGCATAGAAGAATTTAAAAGTTTTAAAGCACAGTTGTAACCCAGTCCCGCTTTAATAAGTTTTGCCATAAGTCCCGAAGCCATAGTGCCGTCTACCGCCGCTCTGCCGCCCGTACCCATACCGTCGCTTAGCACCATTACAAAATGACCTTTGCCGTCGTTGAAGTATTTGTATGCATCACCGCATATTGAGTCGGTAATGGCAGAACGTTGGTCAACGCCTATATCTACTTTAAAATTAGGGCGTTCGCTAACCGTTATTACGGCAAAATTACCCGATTTGTTAATGCTTGGCACATCAAAATCACGTTCACACGCAAGTGAGAGCATTTTCATAATTTGCAGACGGTTTATTACCGTATCGGTAAAAACTTTGATTTTAATTTCAAGCGACATACGCCCGAATTTATCAATTTTTGCCGAACAGTTTTCGGACTGAATACCTAAATTGTTTAATGCCGCAACGGCTATTTCGGCGGCAGAACCGTTAAGACGTTCATCGTCCGAGAGGTTACAAGCGAGTTCTTTAAGCATATCCGAAATACCTTCAAACTGTTCGGATACAACCGAACGTACCTCGTAAATCCGATTTTCTGCCGCGATTTTTGAAGCATATTGCGAATAACGGTTTTTAACGGCGTTTTCTACATTTTTTACACGCAGGCATCTGCCTTTAAATTCATCTGATAATGGATTTTTTTCGGGCGAGGTATTACATTTAATATTATCTATCATTTGCATAACAGCCTCTGCCGTTTGGTCTGATTTATTCTCCCAACAATGCATACGCAATTTACATCCGCCGCAAGCATCCTGTTCTATAAGGCTTAGCATACCGTTAAAATCGGGTGCGTTTATTTTTGAAAGTTCACTTGATACACGGCATATTGTGTCCGAAACATCGCAAAGTGCATCTGAAGCGACATTAAGCCGCAATTCAAGTGCCTTGGTATAATCGGCAGTTGAAATAACGTTTGGGTAGCGGTAAAAAAACTTGCTTAAATAAATGCCTATATTTCGCGGCAAAATAATAAAAAGCAGACAACCTATAATTATTTCTGCCAAAAAAATTCCGCCGCCGCTTTTAAACTGTACAAATGTAAGACCTATAATTGCTGTAGATATAAATGAAAGCACCTGAACGTATTTGCCCAAAGACGAAAAAACTCCTACAATTACACCTGCTAAAGCATATATACCGTAGCCACCTTCAAAAGAAGATGTAAGTGCACAGCAAAATGTAACGGCTACTCCGCACAGAGTGCAGGTTAGCAATTCACCGTATTTTGCCGCCACAAGAATTAAAGTAACACTTAAAATTCTGCCTATTGAAATGCCCGATATTTCTATGCCGTTAAATCCTATAAGTATAACGGATAACGTTATCATTAAAGATGCGATTTCATCGGGCATAAGTCCGTATTCTTTTTTGAAAAAAGATGAAAACGTTTTGTGGGTTAAAAAAACACAACCTAAAATTATTATGCACTCTACCGCAAGTTTAAGTGCTTCGGCAGGGGCACCGCTATAGGCGACTAACCCTGTAAATACATTTGCGACGGTTGTAACAACACTTAAAAAGAAAGGGTTTTCTGACAGTTTTTTGTATCCCGAAAGCAGTATGCGTATTGCTATTACGGCAAAAAGTGCCGCTATGTATCTAAAACCGCCGTTGTTAATTGCAGGTATAAAATAACCTATAAACGCACCCGTTGCCACGCTCGGCAAAAGCGGTGTGGTGCAACTGCCTGTAAAAATTAATCCAAAAGGCATTAAGGTATTAAGTATAACTCCGCGTGATGCGGTAAATCCGATAAGTGCCGCAACCAAATGTAAAATTGCCGCCGAAATAATATCTTTTTTATCGAGTTCGGAATTCTTTTGTGTTTTTGTTACTAAGTCCTTCATATTTATACTCCTTTTCGCTATGTGCTCTAAACTATTATAATCGTGCGGTGAAAAGTATTTTGTCAAATAAGGTTGTAGAAAAAGCAATATTTTTGTCTTGTGATAATATTTATATTTGCAAAAAATCGGAAATACTATTTCGGGAGTGATTTTAATTATGAAAATGTTTTTTAAAACTTTAACGCTTGCTTTGGCTATTTTATTATCGGTTTCATTTTCTGTTGAGGCGGTTTCAAAAATAGGCTCAAGCGGTCAAGAGGTCAGTGAAATACAGTCAAGACTTAAAAATTGGGGTTATTACAGCGGCAACGTTGACGGAGTATACGGCACACAAACCAAAAAGGCGGTGACCGATTTTCAAAAAAAGAACGGACTCGCCACAGACGGTATAGCAGGCAGTAAAACTTTAGAGGCAATGGGCATTGCAAATTCAACATCGTATAATTCTTCGGATTATGAATTGTTAGCACGCATTATATCTGCAGAAGCAAGGGGTGAAACGTATCTCGGTCAGGTGGCTGTGGGTGCTGTTGTGTTAAACCGTGTGGAACATCCGTCGTTTCCCGATACGGTTTCGGGCGTTGTTTACCAAAACGGTGCGTTTTCGTGCCTTTATGACGGTCAGTTTTACGAACCTATAGCCGATAGTGCGTATTCGGCGGCACGTGATGCACTGAACGGTTTAGACCCAAGCGGCGGTGCGATTTATTACTATAATCCCGATGTGGCAACAAGCAAGTGGATTTTTACAAGACCTGTAATAACAACGATAGGCAGTCATACTTTTTGCGAATAACCGACATTAATTGTCGGTATTTTGCTTTTTATGATGTACATAATTAAAAATCGGTAAATCACATAGTGGAATAAAGGCCAAAAAATCAATTCGTTAAAATGCACAAAAAATAATTTTAAATTTCGTTAAAAATATAAAAAATTTTGCAAAAAAACACTTGCATTTATGCGACAGTTGTGTTATTATTACAGAGCACGCTGCGAAAGTGTGGCGTATATACATGCGTTGATGCGGGAGGTGGCTCGCCTTGAGCGAGGAAATTTCCGCGGAGTATGTCCGATTTTAAACCGGGCGAAAGAACTTGGAGACACTACGGTTACTTGCGAAACTAACAGTGTCGCGGCGATGCGAGTCGCTGCTCCGGAATTGCGTTAACCCCAGCAATTGCCGGTTTTATGTTGTGTTGTGATGAAAAACACGGCACGGTGTAAGTTTTGCCCGCCAACTAAACAAGGAGGCGAATTTTCACATGGCAGTGAAAGAAAAAATCCGAATTCGTATTAAAGGTTACGATCATGCACTTGTAGACCAGTCCGCTGAAAAAATAGTGGAAACCGCTAAACGTACAGGAGCAAGGGTTTCAGGTCCCGTACCGCTACCCACCGAAAAAGAAATCGTAACAATTTTGCGTGCTGTTCATAAATATAAAGACAGCCGTGAACAGTTCGAAATGAGGACACACAAAAGGCTCATTGACGTAATTAGACCTTCAAACAAAACTGTTGAAGCACTTACGGGCCTTGAGCTCCCCGCTGGTGTAGAAATCGAAATTAAACTTTAATATATATAAGTATTAAGTTTACATTCATTTATTTACACCCAACGGTCATGTCAGTTAACGCTGACCAATAACCAAAATGGAGGAAAAAACAATGAAAAAGGCAATCATTGGTAAAAAAGTTGGTATGACTCAACTTTTTGACGACAATGGTAATGTTATTCCGGTTACTGTTATCGAAGCAGGTCCCTGCGTAGTATCACAGAAGAAAACAATCGAGAATGACGGTTACGAAGCAGTTCAAATCGGTTTTGGCGATATGAAGGCTTCTAAAGTTAACAAGCCGCAAAAAGGTCACTTTGCAAAAGGTGATGTTGCTCCTAAAAAAGTACTTCGTGAATTCAGACTTGAAGACACAAGCGTATTAAACGTAGGCGACATTATCAAAGCAGACGCTTTTGCTGAAGGTGACGCAGTAGATGTACGCGGTACTTCTAAAGGTAAGGGTTATGCCGGCACAATCAAACGTTGGAACTTTGCCCGCCTTAAAGAGTCACACGGTACAGGTCCTGTTCACCGTCACGGCGGCTCACTTGGTGCTTGCTCAAGCCCTTCACGTGTATTTAAGGGTAAAAAGATGGCAGGTCACCTCGGTCACGAAAGAGTTACAGTTCAAAACCTTAGCGTAGTTAAGGTTGACGCAGAAAAGAACATCATCGCTGTTAAAGGTGCCGTTCCCGGTCCTAAAGGCGGCATCGTAGTTCTTTTTGACAGCGTTAAAGCATAAGGAAGGAGTGTTCAGTTATGCCAAATATCGCAGTTGTTGATATGACAGGTAAAGAGGTTGGTAAAATCGACCTTAGCGATGCAATTTTCGGTATCGCACCAAATGCGGTAGTTATGCACGCAGCAGTTGTTAACTATCTTGCAAATCAGCGTCAGGGCACACAGTCCACTCTGACTCGTACAGAAGTTTCCGGTGGCGGCAAAAAGCCTTGGAGACAAAAGGGTACAGGCCATGCTCGTCAGGGCTCAACAAGAGCACCTCAATGGAGACACGGCGGTATCGTACACGCACCGAAGCCAAGAGATTATTCATATTCTCTTAACAAGAAAGTTCGTAAACTTGCACTTAAGTCTGCACTTTCTGATAAGGTTCTCGGCGGCAATCTTATTGTTCTTGATGAATTTAAGATGGACGAATACAAAACCAAAACCGCAGCCGCTTGCCTTAATGCAATCGGTGCAGGCAAAAAAACATTGGTTGTACTTGACAGCAACAATCCGTTTGCAGTAAAGAGCATTGCAAACATTAAGGGAGCTAAAGCCGCTCAGGTTAATACAATCAATACTTACGACATCATCAACGCAGACACACTTGTTGTTGTTAAAGGTGCCGTAGCAAAAATCGAGGAGGTGTACGCATAATGAAATCTGCACAGGACATCATTATTGCTCCGGTAATCACCGAGAAAAGTATGGCAGGTATTGCCGACAAAAAATACACCTTCAAGGTCGCCAAGGACGCTAACAAACTTGAAATTGCCGATGCAGTTGAAAAGTTGTTCAAGGTAGACGTTGCCAAGGTAAACACCATTAATGTGCGCGGTCAGAAAAGAAGAATGGGCCGTTATGAAGGTTATACTGCTTCTTGGAAGAAAGCAATCGTTACACTTAAATCCAACTCAAAAACTATTGAATTTTTTGACGGTTTAATGTAATTCGCACAAAGACAGGAAATCACAGATATTTCCGGTGATGTATGAGGTGCAAAATGCACTTCGCTAAGCCAAAATAGGAGAGTGAAACAAATGGCAATAAAACATTACAAGCCGACTACTAACGGTCTACGTAATATGACAACTATGGATTATTCAGAATTGTCAAAAGTAGCACCTGAAAGAAGTTTGCTTGCCCCAATTAAGAAAAATGCCGGTCGTAACAGTTACGGTCGCATTACTGTTCGCCACAGAGGTGGCGGCAACCGCAGAAAGTACAGAATTATCGACTTCAAGAGAGAGCGTTTCGGTATTCCCGCTACTGTTCTTACACTTGAATACGATCCTAACCGTTCTGCATTTATCGCCCTTGTTCAGTATGAAGACGGCGAAAAGAGATATATTATCGCTCCGCAAGACCTTAAAGTCGGCGATGTTGTAGTAAGCGGTCCTGATGCCGATATTAAACCCGGCAACGCATTACCGCTCGTAAACATTCCGGTAGGTACATTCCTTCACAACATTGAATTGTACCCCGGCAAAGGTGCTCAACTTGCACGTAGTGCAGGTAATATGGCACAACTTATGGCTAAAGAAAACGGTATGGCACTTTTACGTTTGCCTTCAGGTGAACTTCGCAATGTTCCCGAAAAATGTATGGCTACTGTAGGTACCGTATCTAACCCCGAACATGCAAATGTTAACTACGGTAAAGCAGGTCGTAAACGCCACATGGGTTGGAGACCTACCGTTCGCGGTTCTGTAATGAACCCGTGCGATCACCCTCACGGTGGTGGTGAAGGTAAATCACCGATCGGTCGTCCCGGTCCTGTTACACCTTGGGGTAAACCTACTTTGGGTTACAAAACTCGTAAGAAAAATAAGGCTAGCGATAAATATATCGTAAAACGCCGTAAGTAATACGACGAAAGGAGATTTCACAATGGGAAGAAGCGTTAAAAAAGGACCTTATGTGCAACCTGTGTTGCTCAAAAGAGTTCGCGAAATGAATGAAGCAGGCGAAAAGCGTGTTCTTAAAACTTGGAGCCGTTCATCAACCATATTCCCCGATTTCGTCGGTCATACTTTTGCAGTTCATGACGGTCGCAAACATGTGCCTGTATATGTAACTGAGGATATGGTTGGTCACAAACTCGGTGAGTTTGCACCTACAAGAACATTTAGAGGTCACGCCGGTGCAAAAACTACCGGTAAGTAAGCGGTCGAAAGGAGAGTTAACTATGGAAGCAAGGGCAACACTTAAATACGCCCGTATTTCACCCCGTAAGGTGAAAATTGTTTTGGATTTGATCCGAAATCAAGATGCTGAAAAGGCTATGGCTATACTCAAATTCACTCCTAAATCCGCTTGTGAATATTTAGAGAAGTTGCTCCATTCAGCAATGGCTAATGCCGAAATGAAAAATATGGATATGGCAAAACTTTACGTTGCAGAGTGCTTGGTTTGCCCCGGACCTACTCTTAAGAGAATTCGTCCGAAGGATCATGGCCGTGCACACCGCATTTTAAAGAGAACAAGCCATATGACAATCGTTCTTAAAGAACGTGAGAATTAAGAAAGGGAGGTTAAGTTATGGGTCAGAAAGTTAATCCGCACGGTTACCGTGTAGGCGTTATTAAAAACTGGGACTCACGTTGGTTTGCCAATGACAGCACATTCGGTGATACATTGGTTGAGGACTACAACCTCCGTAAATACCTCAAGAAAACACTTTTTTCAGCAGGTATTTCAAAAATCGAAATCGAACGTGATGATAAACGTGTAAGATTGCACATTCACTGTGCAAAACCCGGTATGGTTATCGGCCGTAACGGTTCGGAAATCGAAAAACTTAAAGCCAAATGCGAAAAGATGCTCGGTAAAACTGTTATCGTAAACATTGTTGAGATAAAGACTCCCGATGCTAACGCACAACTTGTTGCAGAAAATATTGCTGCTCAACTTGAAAAGCGTGTATCTTTCCGCCGTGCAATGAAACTCTCAATTGGTAGAGCAATGCGTCTTGGCGTTAAGGGTATCAAAACTCAAGTTTCAGGTCGTTTAGGCGGTGCTGAAATTGCAAGAAGCGAACAGTATCACGAAGGTACAATTCCGCTTCAAACACTCAGAGCAGACATTGACTACGGTTTTGCTGAGGCTAATACAACCTACGGTATAATCGGTGTTAAGGTTTGGATCTACAAAGGCGAAGTTTTCAATGAAAACCGTCGCACAAATAAAAGACAAGGAGGTTCACGCTAATGTTAATGCCTAAGCGTGTTAAATACCGTCGTGTACAGCGTGGTCGTTTGACCGGTGCTGCTTCACGCGGAACAACCGTTACACATGGTGATTTCGGTCTTCAGGCTACAGAGCCGGCGTGGATCACCTCAAACCAAATTGAAGCAGCCCGTATTGCTATGACTCGTTATATCAAACGTGGCGGTAAAGTTTGGATTAAAATATTCCCTGATAAGCCAATTACTGAAAAACCTGCTGAAACTCGAATGGGTTCTGGTAAAGGTTCACCTGAATACTGGGTAGCAGTAGTTAAGCCGGGTCGCGTTATGTTTGAAATCGGCGGCGTATCTGAGGAACTCGCTCGCGAGGCTATGCGTCTTGCAGCAAACAAACTTCCTATTAAATGTAAGTTTGTAACCAAAGAGATGGGTGGTGAGCAGTAATGAATGCAAAGGAAATCAGAGAACTTTCAGTAGTAGAACTTAACGAAAAACTTGCTGATTTAAAGGACGAACTTTATAAACTCCGTTTCCAGCACGCCATTAATCAGCTCGACAACCCAATGCGCATAACCGCTGTTAAAAAAGATATCGCTCGCGTACAGACTATTCTTCGCGAAGCAGAACTTAATGACAGTGTTAACGCTTAAGGGAGGTAAACTGAGATGAGCGAAAGAAACCTTCGTAAAACAAGAGTAGGTGTTGTTGTTAGCGACAAAATGGACAAAACCGTTGTAGTTGCTATTAAAGACAACGTAAAACATCCGCTCTATAAGAAGATTATTAAAAACACTATCAGATTAAAGGCTCATGATGAGAACAACTCTTGTGGCGTTGGCGACAGAGTACTCATTATGGAAACCCGTCCTCTTTCAAAAGATAAGAGATGGCGTGTTGCCGAAATAATCGAAAAGGCTAAGTAGTCTAAAGGGAGGAAACCACTGTGATACAACAACAGAGTTACCTCAAGGTTGCCGACAATACAGGTGCTAAAGAAATTATGTGCATCCGTGTTCTTGGAGGCTCCAAAAGGAGGTATGCCAACATCGGTGATGTTATCGTTGCTTCTGTTAAAAAGGCTGCACCCGGCGGTACAGTTAAGAAGGGCGACGTTGTAAAGGCTGTTGTAGTTCGTTCTGCAAAAGGTCTTCGCCGTAATGATGGCACATACATTAGATTTGACGAAAATGCGGCTGTTATCATCCGTGATGACAAAAACCCACGCGGTACCCGTATTTTTGGACCGGTAGCCCGCGAGTTGCGTGAGAAAGATTATACAAAAATCTTATCGCTTGCTCCGGAAGTACTTTAATGGGAGGTAAGAGAGAATGAGTAAACTTCACATTAAAACCGGTGATACCGTAGTTCTCCTTACAGGAGATGCTAAGGACCGCAAAAAGAACGGTAAAGTTCTTGAAGTAAGCCCTGCAGAGGGTAAGGTTATTGTTGAAGGTCTTAACAAAGTTAAAAAACACGTTAAACCTCGCAAAGCCGGCGATCCTTCAGGTATAATTGAAACAGAAGGCGCAATCTACGCTTGCAAAGTACAGGTTGTTTGCCCTAAATGCAATAAGCCGACACGTGTTGGTACAAAAATCAACGAAGACGGCTCAAAAGAACGCGTTTGTAAAAAATGCGGAGAAACTTTTTAAGAGATAAGGAGGACATGACTTATGTCAACGCTTGGAAATGAATATAAAAATTCAGTTGCTCCTGCATTGATGACCAAATTTGGCTATAAGAGCGTCATGCAGATTCCGAAGCTCGAAAAGGTTGTTATCAATGTTGGCTGCGGTGAAGCAATCACCAATTCAAAGGTAATTGACTCAATCATTGCAGACTTAGGACTTATCACCGGCCAGAAGGCTATCCCTTGCCGTGCTAAAAAATCTGTTGCGAACTTTAAACTTCGTGCAGGTATGGTAATTGGTGCAAAGGTTACACTTCGCGGTGAAAGAATGTATGAATTTGTTGACAGACTCTTCAACGCAGCACTTCCACGTGTGCGTGACTTCAGAGGTATCAACCCCAACTCTTTCGACGGTCGCGGCAACTATGCTATGGGCGTTAAAGAACAGTTGATTTTCCCTGAAATTGAGTACGACAAAATCGACAAAGTACGCGGTATGGACATTATGTTCGTAACTACCGCCAAGACAGATGAAGAGGCTCGTGAACTTTTAACACTCATGGGCGCTCCGTTTGCGAAGTAAGGAGAAGGAATTATGGCTAAAACATCTATGAAAGTTAAGCAGGCTCGTCCGGCTAAGTTTTCTACAAGAGAATACAACAGATGCAAAATCTGTGGCCGCCCGCATGCTTATCTTCGCAAGTACGGCATCTGCCGTATATGCTTCAGAGAACTCGCTTATAAAGGCGAGATCCCCGGAGTTAAGAAGGCAAGCTGGTAAGGCGAGAATAGCTTAAGGAGGTTTACGGTATGCAAATCACCGATACAATAGCAGATATGCTTACGAGAATTCGTAACGCATCTGCAGCAAAACATGATTCGG
>CAZUYL010000038.1:0-12387 GCA_964624945.1 uncultured Ruminococcus sp.
ATATTATATCATAAAACATATTCTTTGCAAATAATAATATTGCTTTTTGTGTTTAAAAATTGTATAATACCAATATATGCGTAAAATACGGGGGATGTTTAATGCTTCAACTTAAAAATATTTCTTTTTCAGCTGAAACCGAAAACGGCAACAAAGAAATTTTAAAGAATATTACAATGGATATAGATGGCGGCTTTTTGGCTATAACAGGTCCAAACGGCGGCGGTAAGTCTACACTTGCTAAAATTATAGCAGGTATTATAAAACCCACAAGCGGTAAAATTTTGCTTGACGGTGAAGATATAACCGATTTATCAATTACCGAACGTGCCCAAAAGGGAATAAGTTTTGCTTTTCAGCAGCCTGTACGTTTTAAGGGAATTACCGTAAACGATTTGATACGTCTTGCCGCAGGCAAAGATATAAGCATTTCAGAGGCTTGCGATTATTTATCGCAAGTGGGTCTTTGTGCAAGGGATTATATCAACCGTGAGGTTAATGCGTCACTTTCGGGCGGTGAACTTAAAAGAATTGAAATTGCAACCGTTTTGGCACGTGGCACAAAGGTATCAATTTTTGATGAACCCGAAGCAGGTATTGACCTTTGGAGTTTTTCAAATCTTATAAATGTGTTTGAAAAAATGCACGAAACTTTAGGCGGTACAATTATAATAATTTCTCACCAAGAGCGAATTTTAAATATTGCCGATAACGTAGCCGTTTTATCTGCGGGTGAACTTAATTCATACGGCAAGCGTGATAACGTTTTGCCCGAATTGTTGGGTAAAACCAATGCGGTTTGTCCTGTGCTCACAAACAATATGAAGGAGGCACAGTAATGAATAACATTGAAAAAGATTTACTTAAAATAATCGCCGATATGGACGGCGTTACCGAGGGTGCTTTCAATATTCGTGCCAACGGCACTTTGGCTGAACGCCACACAACCGAAAGTATTGACATTAAAACCAAAACCGATAAAGACGGTATCGATATAATAATTCGCTCGGGCACAAAAGGTGAAACGGTGCATATACCCGTAATAATAAGTGATAGCGGTATAAACGATTTAGTTTACAACGATTTTATAATCGGTGACGATTGTGACGTAACCATTATGGCAGGTTGCGGTATACACAACTGCGGTAGCGAAGAATCACGTCACGACGGCATACACACATTTTTTGTAGGCAAAAATTCAAAGGTTAAATATATAGAACGTCATTACGGCGAGGGCGACGGTACAGGCGGCAAAGTTATGAACCCCACCACCGTTGTAAATATTGCCGAAGGCGGCTATATGGAGATGGAAACCAGCCAAATAAAAGGCATTGATGACACCAACCGCATAACACGTGCAACCCTTGACGATGATGCAACACTTGTTATACGCGAAAAACTTATGACACACGGTTCACAACGTGCAGTTACCGATTTTTCGGTTGATTTAAACGGCGAAAATTCAAGTGCAAACGTTGTTTCACGCTCGGTTGCCTGCGACACATCGGTTCAGGTGTACCGCTCTAACA
The DNA here is from genome assembly GCA_964624945.1 of uncultured Ruminococcus sp. Taxonomy (GTDB): domain Bacteria; phylum Bacillota; class Clostridia; order Oscillospirales; family Acutalibacteraceae; genus UBA737. The sequence goes on from CAZUYL010000038.1 coordinate 1,530, forward strand.
TTAACGGCAACAATAAATGTACGGGTCATACCGAATGTGATGCTATTATAATGGATAACGCAAAGGTAAGTGCAATACCCGAAATTAACGCTAACCATATTGATGCATCGCTTATTCACGAAGCGGCAATCGGCAAAATTGCAGGTGAGCAGTTAACAAAACTTATGACACTCGGCCTTACCGAAAAACAAGCCGAAGAAGAAATAGTAAACGGATTTTTGAAATAAAAAATTTATGTTGATTATTTTTTAATAAAATGGTATTATATGTTCGTATAAGGGGAGAAGTGTATGAGTTTTGAAACCTTAGTATCCGCTTCAATAGTTACTTATAATGATTTAAAACGTGCACCGCTTACCGTAGAAAGCGTTGTTAAAAATACAAAAAAATATCCGTTGAGTTTATACGTTATTGATAATGCTTCAACCGACGGCACGGCGGAACACATTGAAAATATGAATTGTTCCGTTGTTTTAAAACAGTCCGAAAACAAGGGTTTCGGTGCGGCACATAACGTTGTTTTAAACGAAAAGTTGGGCAAATATCATTTTGTTATTAATCCCGATATCACCTTTGATTACGACGTTATATCCGAAATGGTAGATTATTTTGAAGCAAACCCTGATGTTGTTATGGCTACGCCTAAAATTTTAAATACCGACGGCACCGAACAAAAGTTGCCTAAAAAAGTTCCTACCTTTAGGCGTTTGTTTTTAGGCAGACTTTCAAAAAAAATACGCAGTGAGTATGTCTGTGCCGACAACGTAGTAACCGAACCTTGTGAAATAGATTTTTGTACAGGTTGTTTTTTCGGCATCAGAACCGATATTTTTAAAAAATTGCTCGGTTTTGACCAAAGGTATTTTATGTATCTTGAAGATGCCGATTTAACACTTAAAGTAAAGTCAAAAGGCAAGGTAATGTTTCTGCCGCAGTTTAGCGTTACTCACGCTTGGGAACGCGAAAGTTCAAAAAGTTTAAAATATTTGGCAATTCATATTACGTCTTGCTTTAAATTTTTATTAAAATGGAGGAGAAACTGTAAATGAAAATAATGATTACCGGTTGCCACGGTCAGTTAGGTAACGAGTTACAGTCAATTTTAAAAAGCGGTAAAAGTGAAATAGGTGCCGCACCTCAAGGTGTGTTAGGTGCCGAAATATTGCCCGTTGATATTGATACGCTTGATATATCCGATATGTCTGCTGTAGAAGAATTTGTAAACGCAAACAAACCCGATGTTATTATTAACTGTGCTGCAATGACCAATGTTGACGGTTGCGAAAGTGACTATGTTACAGCATTTAAAGTAAATGCACTCGGTGTTAAAAATTTGGCGGTTTGTGCCGAAAAAATCGGTGCAAAATTTGTTCACGTTTCAACCGACTACGTGTTTGCAGGTAACGGAACAAAACCGTACTGCGAATGGGACAAGGTTGATCCGCAAAGCGTTTACGGTGCATCTAAAGCACTCGGAGAAAAATACGCCCTTTCATTTTGTAAAAAATCATTCGTTGTACGCACATCATGGCTTTACGGTTATATAGGCAAAAATTTTGTTAAAACCGTTCGCCGTGTAATTAAGGCTAACGGCGGCATAGGTGTTGTATGTGACCAACGCGGCAACCCCACCAATGCAAACGATTTGGCACATCATCTGCTCAAACTTGCAGTTACCGAAGAATACGGCATTTACCATTGCACAGGTGAGGGTGAATGCTCTTGGTATGATTTCGCCGCTAAAATTGCAGAGTATTCGGGTCTTGGCGACACAGTAACACCCTGCACCACCGAAGAATACAATGCAAAATTCAACGTACCCACCAAAAGACCGGAGTATTCATCACTTCGCAATTTGGCACTTGAGTGTACAGTAGGTAATGAAATGCGCGACTGGCAGGTCGCTTTAAAAGAATATATTTCAAAAGTGGAGGACTAAATTATGAAAACTTATTTAGTAACAGGAGGAGCCGGTTTTATCGGTTCAAACTTTGTCATCTATATGCTTAATAAATATGATGACGTAAAAATCATCAACGTTGACAAACTCACTTATGCAGGCAACCTTGAAAATCTTAAAAGCGTAGAAAACAATCCACGTTACAGTTTTGTTCAGGCTGACATTTGCGACAGAGATGCCATCTCTAAAATTTTTGCCGAAAATGAAATTGATTACGTTGTAAACTTTGCTGCAGAAAGCCACGTTGACCGCAGTATCACAAATCCCGAAATATTTGTTAAAACCAATGTTGAGGGTACAGTAAATATGCTTCAATGTGCAAAAGTTGCTTGGACTATAGGTGACGACCAATACAAAGAAGGCGTTAAATATTTACAGGTTTCTACCGATGAAGTTTACGGTACTTTGGGTGAAACAGGCTACTTTATGGAAACAACTCCGCTTGACCCACACTCACCTTATTCATCTTCAAAAGCATCGGCAGACTTGTTTGTAAAAGCATTTGGCGATACATATAAATTCCCGATTAACATTACCCGTTGCTCAAACAACTACGGTCCGTTCCAGTTCCCCGAAAAGTTAATTCCGCTTATTATGAACAACACTTTGCAACATAAAGACCTTCCCGTTTACGGTGACGGTATGCAAATTCGTGACTGGCTCTATGTTGAAGACCATTGTAAAGCCATTGATATGGTTATTCGTGACGGTAGACTCGGTGAAGTTTATAACGTTGGCGGTCACAACGAACGCCCCAACATATTCATTGTAAAATCTATTATTGAATATATCAAAGAAAACGTTGACGAAACCGTTGGCGAGCATATGATTAAACACGTTACCGACCGTAAAGGTCACGACCGCCGTTACGGTATTGACCCGCAAAAAATTAAAGACGAACTCGGTTGGTATCCTGAAACCTGCTTTGAAGTGGGCATTAAAAAGACTTTGAAATGGTATCTTGATAACAAAGAATGGTTCGATAACGTAACCAGCGGTGCTTATCAAAACTATTACGATACAATGTACAGCGGAAAAGAGGAGTTATAATTTAATGGGTAAATTTAACTTTATTAAAACTTCAATCGACGGTGTAATAATTGTAGAACCTACCGCTTACGGTGATAGCCGCGGCTATTTTATGGAAACATATCAAAAAGAAGATTTTAAAGCAGGCGGCATCGACATTGATTTTGTGCAAGACAATCAGTCAATGTCAACAAAGGGTGTTTTACGCGGTTTGCATTTTCAAATCAACTACCCACAAACCAAACTTGTACGTTGCGTTCGCGGTGAAGTTTTTGATGTTTGTGTTGACTTGCGTGAAGGCTCTGAAACCTACGGCAAGTGGGAGGGCGTTATCCTTTCAGCCGAAAACAAACGTCAGTTCTTGGTACCGAAAGGGTTTGCACACGGTTTTGTAGTGCTTTCAGATGAAGCCGAATTCTGCTACAAAGTAGATGACTATTATCACCCCAATGATGAGGGCGGCTTAATGTGGAATGACCCTGATATTGCTATTGAGTGGCCTATTCCTGCTGATTTGGAAATCAAACTTTCCGATAAAGATAAGGTTCATCCGCCTTTTAGCGAATATAAAAAAAATAAATAATTTGCAAATAATAAACCTCTCTTAGTGCGGTTAAACTAACCGTGAAGGGAGGTTTATTTTTTATGCAAAAAAATGCAATGACTTTTGTTAAAGGTGTGGGTGCAGGTATGATTGCAGGTGCTGCCGCAATGGTTGCAGGAAAAATGATTATACAGGATAAACACAATGTGTCAAAAGGCTCGGCAAAAGTGGTAAAAGCAGTCGGCGAAATAGTAGACGGCGTTCAAACAATATTCAAGTAAAAAAAGCAAATTTTTAAATGTGTTGATTCTAAAAAATAACAAACGCGGGATTTTATACCCCGCGTTTGTTTGCTGTGTCGGTTAAATCAGCAACCGCAGTTATTGTTGCAGGAGTTGCAACCGCAACCGTCGTTACCGCAGCAGCAGAATAAGAGGATAAGGATAATTATCCAAGTACAGTTGCATCCGCCAAATCCGTTATTACACATATTAAAGACCTCCTTTTTGTCTTTCACCACATACTATGCCGATATTATTTTTTGTGTTACAAAAAAATATGTATTGACTTTTCCTGACTTTTGTTTTATAATCAAAGTCAAGAAAGGTCAAAAACTTTTTAAAGGGTGATGAATATGCGAATTAGCGATTTAATAACACAAGAAATATTGCGTATGCTCAACGAGTCGGAAGAAAACACGGCGGAAATTCAGCGTAATGATTTTGCAAGTTTAATAGGTTGTGCTCCAAGCCAAATTAATTACGTTTTGTCTTCACGTTTTACACCGGAGCACGGTTATATTATAGAGAGCCGTCGAGGTGGCGGCGGTTATATAAAAATCAGCCGAGTGGTAATGCGTAATTCAACCGCTTTTATGCATATAATTAATTCTATAGGCGACAGCATTGACACCATGAGTGCAAGAATTGTAATAGAAAATTGCTTGCAGTCTGAACTTGTTTCAAAAGAAACCGCACGTCTTATGTATGCTGCACTTTCGAACAACGTTATACGTAGCGTACCTGTTGCTTTGCAAGACAGTCTACGTGCGGCAATTTTAAAAGAAATGTTACTTGTGCAAATTTGAAAGGACTGATTTTATGATTTGTGAAAAATGCGGAAAAAATAATGCTACTACACATATACGTTCTATAGTCAACGGCGTTGTACACGAAAAACATCTATGCGGTTACTGTGCCGCGGGTGAGGGTTATAACGATATAAAAAGCAACAATTTATCACAACTGCTTTCTTCAATGTTTGGTGACACATTATCTCTTACCACAAATACACAGGTTGTGCGTTGTAACTGTTGCGGTTCAACCTTTGCAGATATTGCCGAAAGCGGTAAATGCGGCTGTTCTGAGTGTTATTCAACTTTCTACGACCAATTATTACCGTATTTAAAAAGGGTACACGGCAGCACTAAGCATATAGGCAAAATTCCAAACCGTGCACCGCTTGCTGTAAAACAGAGCGAGGATACAATTGACGGATTGCGAAATATTCTTAATCAATTAGTTCGAGAAGAAAATTACGAACAAGCCGCCGTTATACGTGATAAAATCAAAAAATTAGAAGGTGAGTCACAATGAGTTGGTACAGTCAATCGGCAAATCAAAGTAATATTGCGGTAAGCACCCGTATTCGCTTAGCACGTAATATTAAGGGTATACCGTTTCCGTCAAAAATGAACGAACAACAATTTGAATTTATAAACGAAAGTGTCCGTAAAGCCGTAATCGAGAGCAATACTCCGTACGCAAAGTCGCTTAAATTTATTAAAATGAATGACGTACCCGAAATAGAACGCTTTGCTATGGTAGAACGCCATATTATAAGTAAAAAATTTGCTTCAAATTACAAAAACAGGGCAATAATTATATCTGAAGATGAAAGCATTTGCATAATGCTCGGTGAAGAGGACCACATACGCATACAGGTGTTATTACCCGGTTTGCAGTTTGAAGAGGCGTACAATATCGCCGACAGCATCGACTCGCTTTTGTGCGGCAGTTTAGATTTAGCCTTTGACAGCCGTATAGGTTTTTTAACCGAATGTCCAACAAATTTAGGCACGGGCTTACGCTCATCGGTTATGTTGCATTTGCCACTTTTAGAAGAACGCGGTCAAATGCCCGTTTTAGCCGATTCAATCGGAAAAATCGGTCTTACGGTACGCGGTATGTACGGTGAGGGAACAAAGGCAATAGCATCGCTTTATCAAATTTCAAATCAAATTACTTTAGGTATTAGCGAAAAAAACGCTATAGATAATTTGAAAATTATTGCCTTACAACTTATTCAAAAAGAAGAAGAGTGCCGCCGTGAATGTGACAGCGTAAAACTTGAAGATAAATGTATGCGTTCGTACGGTATTTTAAAAAACGCACGTATACTTACCAGCGGTGAAATGATGTCACGTCTAAGCGATATACAACTCGGTGTTTCTATGGGAATAATTAAATCAAACGTGTTGCTCATTTCACTTATAATCGAGTGTCAACCGTATATGCTTATGCGAAAAATGGGTACAATGTCGCCCGATGCCCGCGATATTGAACGTGCAAACACGGTAAGGCAAATTCTGTAAAGGAGATTTTTTGTATGAAATATAATTTTAACGGTTTTACAGAAAAGGCTAACGAGGCTTTAAATCAGGCTATAAATTCTGCAGGCAGACTAGGTCACACTTATGTCGGCAGTGAGCATTTGCTTTTAGGACTTTTGAAAATCGGTAGCGGTGTAGCGGCTGATGTGCTTAATAAATTTAACGTTACTTCCGATAAAATAGAAGAACTTATTAAAACTAATATCGGAACAGGTATGCCGACAAAACTTTCGCCCGATTATTTTACCCCTCGTGCTAAACACGTAATAGAGGTTGCAATACAGTGTTGCGGCAATACGGGTAAAAAATATGTCGGTACCGAGCATATTTTAGTAGGTATTTTAAGCGAACATAATAATTTTTCGGTTAAATTTTTAAAGGAACTCGGTGTTGATGTTTCGGCTCTAACTTCAGATGCACTTGAGGTTTCGGGTGTAGAGCAGGATATTAATTCGGTTAATATGAATTCTGACAATCAGCAAAAATCACGTAACGGCAAAATTGAAACCCTAAAAAAATACGGCAGAGATTTAACCGCAGAAGCCGAAAAAGGAAAGATTGACCCCGTAATAGGCAGAGAAAAAGAAATCGAGCGTATAATACAAATTTTATGCCGTAGAACTAAAAATAATCCCTGCCTTATAGGTGAACCGGGTGTCGGCAAAACGGCAATTATAGAGGGTTTGGCACAGCGTATTGTAAGCGGTAACGTTCCCGATATTTTAACCGATAAGCGTGTATTTACATTAGATCTTACAGGTATGGTTGCAGGAACAAAATACCGCGGTGATTTTGAAGAACGCATCAAAGCGGTTGTAGACGAGGTAACACGTGCCGACAATGTAATTTTGTTTATAGATGAAATTCATACCATAATCGGTGCAGGTTCAGCCGAAGGTTCTACCGATGCGGCAAATATTTTAAAGCCGTCGTTGGCAAGGGGCGATTTTCAACTCATAGGTGCTACAACTATAGGTGAGTACCGCAAAAATATTGAAAAAGACCCTGCACTTGAACGCCGTTTTCAAACGGTAAACGTTGCAGAACCTAACGAATCAGATGCCATATTAATTCTAAAAGGTTTAAAAGATAAGTACGAGGCACACCACAAGGTAATTATTACCGATGACGCTATCGAAGCAGCTGTAAAATTATCCGCAAGGTATATAAATGACCGTTTTTTGCCCGATAAGGCAATCGACCTTATAGATGAGGCGGCTTCAAGAGTAAGGCTTAGTTCGGCAATGCCGTCAGATGAATTAAAAACCGCTGAACAGCAGTTAAATAATGTAAAAGCCGAAAAAGATGATGCAATAAATTCTCAAGAATTTGAACGTGCCGCAAGTTTGCGTGACCGTGAAAAACAACTTGAAGAAACCATTAAATCTATAAAAGATAAAAAAACCGCCGAAACCGCACATGCTTCGGGTAAGGTAACCGCCGATAATATTGCTGAAATCATTTCACTTTGGACAGGTGTACCCGTAGTGCAGTTAACTGAAGAAGAAAGCACCCGACTGCTTAATCTTGAAAACGTTTTACACAACCGACTTATAGGTCAAAATGAAGCGGTAACCGCCGTGTCTAAAGCAATACGAAGGGGCAGGGTAGGGCTTAAAGACCCTAAACGCCCAATAGGTTCGTTTATTTTTTTAGGACCTACAGGTGTCGGTAAAACCGAACTTTGCAAGGCGTTGGCAGAGGCAATGTTCGGTAGTGAAAATATGATGATTCGTCTCGATATGTCCGAATATATGGAAAAACACACCGTATCACGTCTTGTGGGTTCGCCCCCTGGATATGTTGGTTTTGAAGAGGGCGGTCAACTTACCGAAAAAGTTCGCCGTCAACCGTATTCGGTAATACTTTTTGATGAAATAGAAAAAGCACACCCCGATGTATTTAATATTCTTTTGCAAATTCTCGAAGATGGCATTTTAACCGATTCACAGGGCAGAAAAGTTGATTTTAAAAACACTGTTATTATTATGACCTCTAACATTGGTGCAAGACTTATTACCGAGAAAAAGGTATCATTCGGTTTTGGTGCTTCAGATAGCGATTCGCGTAATGAAACCGATATAAAATCACGCGTTTTAGAGGAACTTAAAGGTGCATTCCGACCGGAATTTTTAAACCGTGTTGACGATATTATTGTGTTTAATAAATTAACACAGGATGAAATCAAACGAATTGCCGAAAAAATGTTGGATAATCTCAACAAAAGGCTTAATAACCTAAATATAACCGCTCAATTTACCGACAACGTATTAAACGCACTTGCCGAAAAAGGTTTTGATGCCGTTTACGGTGCAAGACCACTACGTCGTGAAATTCAAAACAAAATTGAAGATACTTTAAGCGAACGTATACTCGACGGCAGCGTAAAAAACGGCGATAAAGTTGTTTGCGATTATACCGACGGCGATTTCACATTTACGGTATCCGATAATTAAACACATAATTAAAAGCAAAATCACTCAAAAGAAACAAACTTTTGGGTGATTTTTTTATGTGTAAAATAAGTACATAATATACAAGCCTTTTATCATAAATTTTAACATATAATTTAAAGAGGTGTGCAGATTGAAATATTTTATAATTACCAAAAAACAAATAATATGGTGCCTTAGCGGATTTTTGGCATTGGTAATAACCGTTGTGGGTTCGGTTACAACCTTTGCGGATTTCGAACGCAAGTTGCCTATTTATTGTGTCGAAACCGATAAAAAACAAATAGCAATTAGTTTTGATGCGGCTTGGGGCAATGACGATACCGAAAATTTAATAAACATTTTAAAGGAATATGATGTTCCCGCAACTTTTTTTGTTGTCGGTGCTTGGGTAGATAAATATCCTGAATCGGTAAAACAGTTGAGCGATGCAGGTCATATGGTGCAAAATCACTCAAACACACACCCTTATATGACTGGTCTTTCTGCCGAGCAAATGGCCAACGAAATAGAAAGTTGCAACAAAAAAATCGAGGCAATTACAGGCAAACGTCCCGTTTTGTTGCGTGCACCCTACGGTGATTACGACAACAACGTTGTAAAAACAGTAGAAAGTCTTGGTATGTATACAATTCAATGGGACGTTGACTCTCTCGACTGGAAAGATACCGCCACGGCTGACAGCATTTGCCAAAGGGTGACGTCTAAGGTTAAAAACGGCTCTATTGTGCTGTTTCATAACGATGCCGACCACACACCCGAAGCCCTGCCGAAAATTTTAAAATGCCTTAAAGACGAAGGCTACGAATTTGTGTTTATAAGTGATTTGATTTATAAAGAAAATTACGAAATAAAGCACGACGGCACACAGTGTGAAATTAAGAGTGTCGAATAATATTAATCTATATAAAAAGCACCCCTGAAAAATTCAAGAGTGCTTGATAATTACCATTATAACTGTTGCAATAAAAACACAAAAGGACTACCAAGCAGACGGTTGTCCGATATGTTAGTTAGAAATAACCGCACATGTTAGGGATAGGGCGGTTATTTTTTATGCTTAATATGTACTACGGCAAACGATAAAATCACCGATAAAATGCCTGTGAGTAAAAGTAGTGTTGCAAAGATTTTTTTGCTTTCATAGTTATTTTTTCCTTAAAAATAAAAAGTGTGTGCAACCGAAGTTACACACACGAAAAATGCGGAACTTCGTTTTGCTACCGCACAAAAACATTCACAGCCCAAAATCAGAAATGCGAAATATGAAGTCTGCATTTTTACCAAAAATAAAAAGGCCACTCCTGAGTTTAGGCTTTATTCGGTTTTTGTGTGGTGCACTCATTATATCATTTTTAGAATAAAATATAAACACATAAAAATAAGCACTCTCGAAAATCAAGAGTGCTTAACAATTACAGCATAGAATATATAATATAGGCGAAATAAGGCAAACCAAATGGACTGTTGCCCCAGTTGTTTTGTTATATCAATAAACAGTAATAAAAGGATGTGAGAGTATAAACTTTTACATCTTTTTTTATAGATGAACTAAAATAAATTTCTCAATTTTTCAAGTGCGGCGGTTTCAATGCGTGAAACATAACTGCGTGAAATACCCAACTTTTCGGCTATTTCGTGTTGCGTATACTCTCTTTCAAATTCCAATCCGTAACGCATTTTTATTATTTTAAGTTCGCGTTCGTTTAATGCAGTGTTTAAAACATTACGCAGTTTTTGCAGTTTTATTTTTTTGTCTATTTCTTCTTCAATGTTTGTATCATCTGCAATTATATCAATCAGCGTTAGCACATTGCCGCTTTTGTCGGTGTCTATGGGGTCGCTTATGTATACATCTTGTGCAAATTTTTTGTTGTTGCGAAAATGCATTAAAATTTCATTTTCAATGCAACGTGCGGCATATGTTGCCAAGCGAGTTTTCTTAGCCGAGTTAAATGTATTTACCGCCTTTATAAGTCCTATAGTGCCTATTGATATTAAATCGTCTTGATCTTCGTTGGTGTAATATTTTTTTACTATATGGGCTACAAGTCTTAAATTGCGTTCTATAAGTTCTGCTTTTGCGTTTTCGTCACCCTGTTCTTTCAAGTCTAATAACTCTTTTTCACGTTTTGCGGTAAGTGGTTTCGGAAACGAACCCGAACCTTTTACATGTAACGCCAAATAAAATAAATTGGTTATTATTTGTGTAAATAATTTCAAAAACATAAATTAAAATCCCCCTTATAAAAAATATATGT
>CAZUYL010000039.1:0-11934 GCA_964624945.1 uncultured Ruminococcus sp.
GGAGGAATAACCATATGCCTACTTCTAACACAATGAAAATTGAAACAAAGCGTAAAAATTTATATTTACGTGTAAGCAAAGGCCATTTTGCAACAAGCAACAGCCACAGCAATTATTATATTGATGTTGCGGCACAAAAATCACGTCTTTCAGAAGCACGTGCCGTAGCCGAAGAACTTTGCGGTTACTACCGCCACAATACAATAGTTGATACAATTCTGTGTCTTGACGGTATGGAAGTTGTAGGCACCTGCCTTGCAGACAGGCTCACCGCTAACGACTTTACAAATATGAATGCACACCAAACCATTTATGTTGTAACTCCCGAATCGGTAAATTCAAGCCAACTTTTGTTCCGTGATAACATTGTACCTATGATAGCAGGCAAACACGTGCTTATTCTTGCCGTGTCGGTTGCTACGGGCCGTACAGTTCAAGCGGCGGTTGAAGCGGTAAAATATTACGGCGGTTCGGTTGCGGGTATATCCTCAATTTTTGCAACCACAAATGAATGTGACGGCATTGCAGTTAATTCGGTTTTCAATCCCAAAGATTTACCCGATTACCAAAACTATTCACCTGCTGAATGTCCGCTTTGCAAACAACATCAAAAGTTGGATGCACTTATTAATTGTCACGGTTATTCAAAACTTTAAATAAATTTAAGGAGCATATAAATGAGCAGATTAGAAGAAGCAAAAAAACAGTATGCCGCACTCGGCATTGACGTTGATGCTGTAATTGAAACACTTAAAAAACAACCTGTTTCACTACATTGTTGGCAGGGCGACGACGTTAAGGGCTTTGACCAAGACGGTCCGCTTACTGGTGGTATTCAAACTACAGGTAACTACCCGGGTAAAGCACGCACACCGGAAGAATTAATGGCAGATATGGAAATGGTTATGTCGCTATGCCCCGGTATGAAAAAAATTAACGTTCACGCTTGCTATGCCATTTTTGAAGACGGCGAATTTGCCGACCGTAACAAATTAGAACCGCGTCACTTTAAAAAGTGGGTTGATTTTGCAAAAAAACATAATGTTGGTCTTGATTTTAACCCAACATTCTTTTCACACCCAATGGCAAACAGCGGTTTAACACTTTCAAGTCCCGATGAAAATATCCGTAATTTTTGGATAGAACACGGCAAGGCTTGTGTTAGAATTTCACAATACTTTGCAAAAGAAACAGGTATTCCCTGTGTTATGAATATCTGGACTGGTGACGGTCTTAAAGACATACCTGCTGACAGAATGGAACCACGTATTCGTTACAAACAGTCTATTGAGGCAATTTTATCAGAACCGTTTGATAAATCAATGGTAAAACCCTGTGTTGAGTCAAAGGTATTCGGTATAGGTGTTGAGGCTTACACCGTAGGTTCTGCTGAATTTTCACTTTCATTTGCCGCCACCCACGACGGTTGCCTACCGCTTATGGACAACGGCCACTACCACCCAACCGAAGTTGTATCTGACAAAATACCCGCATTGCTTGCCTTTTTCCCTGAGATTGCGTTGCACATTACACGACCTATTCGTTGGGACTCTGACCACGTAGTGCTTTTTGATGACGAAACACGCGAAATGGCAAAAGAAATTGTGCGTTGCAATGCGTTTGACCGTGTTTATATGGCACTTGACTATTTTGATGCAAGCATTAACCGTATTTCTGCTTGGACAGTTGGTTTCCGCAGTTGGCAAAAGGCATTACTTATGGCAATGCTTACACCGAATGCCGAACTTAAGGCTTTGCAAGACAGCGGCAACTACACCGAACTTATGGTAAAAAGCGAAGAAATTAAAACCTTACCTTTCGGTGATATTTGGAATTACTACTGTGAGTGCTGCGGTGTTCCTGCAGACGGCGAATGGTTTGCAAAGGTAAAAGAATACGAAGAAAACGTACTTTCAAAAAGAGTATAATACACATAAATAAATTCAGTCGGTAGACCTTACGGTTTACCGACTTTTTTAACTTTTAAAAAAACACCTCAACTAAACATACAGTTTAACCGAGGTGTTAAGTTTTGTTTTAATATACAAATTATCTTGGCCAGATTACGATGTCATCTTCATCGTCAAGGTTGGCATTAGGGTTACTTGTAACAATAATGTCTTCAAAATTTAATTTATATATATCAAGTTTTGCTTTTTCAAACATTGTCACATTCCCCCTTATTTACTGTACGCTGCCGATTTTTCTTGCAAACATTCGGCATAATAAACTATTGCTTGTGCAACAGCGGCATAGTGTTCGTAGCCCTCACCTGCATCAATGGCGGTAAACGCAAAACCTGCAACACTGATTTTACCGCTACCGATTTTAGAACCGTTGTACCACAATTCAACCGAGATATCATCACAAAGATTTTCAACCGCAATACCTTTAAGCCTTGCAAGGTGATATCTGCCGGCGTTAGTTGTATCGGTTATATTATTTGTCATTTCACTTGCCTTAATATCAAACGACTGACCGTTTACGCTTAATTTAGCGGTAACGTTATCTTTATTGGCTCTGTAATCACCCAAGAAAGCGAATGTTACAGAAATGTACGGATTTGTTTTAAGGTTAAGCGATGTTGCAAATAAATCGCAGTTGTCATCATTAGTAGTAAATGTATCAGGGGTGTATTTATTAGCAAAATTGCTTATAAAATCATTATAACCGTATTCTTGAAGTTTTGTTTCAACACTTGCCGACAATTTTGTAGCGTTATCGCTTGTAAGTGTCGGATAATTTGTTGTTGTAAACCAAACCTTGTTCCAAACAAATTCGGGTATAATATTTTGAACTGCATTACCCTTTAAATCTGCATTACTAACGGTTTTAACACCGCTGATATCGGTGCTTTGGTCGGTGTATACATTTACGTATGTGGCATTTGAAACTCTTTGACCTAATTTGCTGCCATCGGCTACATTTGAAATAGGTTTGCTACTAATTGTAAGTGTATTGCTAATTCTAATTGATTTACTGCCTGTATAACTTACATTAGAGTTACCGATTAAACCGCCAGTTACTTTACCGCTTTCAAAATCATTGCCTTGAGATAAACAGTTATCTACAACTGCACCGCAAAGGTCAACAAAACCTGCTATTGCACCGGATATTTTGTTAGTAGCGGTATTTGTATCATTACCGTTACCTATTACACAGTTTTCAACAGCACAACGGGTGAAATTAATGGCAGAATTACGACCGTCTTTTACTATGCCCACAATACCGCCTGCATAGTGGAAACCTGCAAAATAAGATGCCTTAACTGTTACATTTGAAATTGATAAATCTAACGTTTTTTCACCAATGTTAACACATGGGAATAAGCCTGCGTTAGAACTTTTTGGAGCATTAATATTATAAATTACAACACCGTTGCCGTTAAAGTTACCGCAGAAATTTGAGAAATCATCACTGCCATTTGCAATCCATTTTGTGTTGGTATTAGCAGTTGCTTGTGCAATATCGGCACTTGTAGAATCGGTTGTAATACCGTCAAAGCCGTTCATATTAAAGTATTTAATATTGTTGGCAACTTCAAAATATTTACCGTAGCTGTCAAGTGTACTGCTTAATGCTAAATATGCCATTTGTTCGGCAGTTGCAATTATATACGGGTCTTCTTTAATACCTGTACCGCTTGCGAATGAAGTGGCTAAGGTACCGTCCCAATAATCTATATAAGGTATACCGCTAAGGGTTGGGTACTTATCTGTTTTACCGTTAAACCAAACAGCACCCCATTCAAGTGTGGGCATATTGGTTTGTGCATTATTGCCTTTAAAAGCAAAATCCTCAAGCTCGGTAACACCGCTTGTGCCATCGGTAACGTTGGTATAAACATTGCTAAATGTTACATTAGTACCGCTAAACGATGCTTTAATACCGATTGAAATACTGTTTTCAACCGCCACACTACCATAGGCACCGTTGCCGCCTGCCAAACCGCCCTTGGTTTGTAAATTACTAACTGCAAGGCAATTGTTAACTTTAGCGGTAGCGTTTGCTGAGTAACCTACTAAAGAACCACAATAATCTTTAGCGGTAAACACGCAATTAGCAACTTCGTTAGTGTTGAGTGTTAAACTGCCACCGTGATTTTTATCAGCGTGTGCTACTATAGCACCTGAGTACGCCGGTGTATCGTCAGATGTTGATGTAGCACCAAAATAAGATGCTTTAACAATAACATTTTTAATTTCAATATCACCGTTGGTTCTAACTGCGGGGAACAAGCCTGCCATAGTGCTCCATTGTGAACCTGTAGTGTAAAGGTTGTAAATTACAACACCGTTACCGTCAAAATTACCTTTAAAGTTATTAGTCCAAAGTGTACCTGTAAATGAACTGTTCGATCCCTCACCGAATTTCCAGTTTTTAACGGGATTTTCAGCAGCAGTTTGAACTTCTGTTGCAGTAGAGTCGGGTGTTATGTCGCTCATACCGTTCATATTAAAGTGGGTTATACCGTCGGCAATTTTGTAGTATTTACCTTCAGTTGTGCCGCCTGCACCTGTAACCAAATATGCAAGTTCTTGTGGGTTGGCAATAATTATAGCATCATCCCAACTAGAACCGTTGTGTTCGGTATCGCTAAATCCGTTAGAAATGTTGCCGTTCCAAGTAAGAACATTATCTACAGAAGAGTCAACCTTATTGTTTAAAGCATTTGCCGCTGCAACACTGTAGTTAATAAATGCTACTGCAACCTTTTGGTCGGCGGCAATTTGTTGAGCATTAGTGCCTGCGGGATAGTAGGTTTTATTACCTTTGGCAACTTCGGTGAAATAGTCCATCAAAGAAAACTTTTCGGTATTACCGAAATAGGTTTTGTTGTTTGCATCGGTAATGCAACGGGTTAAATAAAATTCCTTATCAATATCGGCAGTTGAAAGACCTGATATTGTATACATCTTAGTGCCGTTAGGCAAAAGGTTGTCACTGTAAGTTACGGTGCCGTCCTCATTTTCGGTTTTTGCTTTTGCGTAATAAGAGTCTGTGGCATTAGAACCTGAAATTTCACCGTATTTTGTTTTTGTGCCGTCGGCATAGCATACGATTAACTTTTCATTAGCACCGTTAAATGTTGCAGCGTGAAGGTTAAGCGAGATTGTGCCGTTTGATTCATAGCGAACATTGACACCCGAAATGTTGTAATAGGTATTAACGTTACCCGAACTTGCGTTTGCGACCAACAACTGTTGTTTTTCAGCCCCGCAAAATTCACATACGCCTTTACAGATTTTATAATCACTGTTGTAAATGTAATTAGTTTGATCTTTAATGTTGTATTTATGTGTGTGGAAATAGTTAACATTGCCACTCGGATTATTTTCGGTTACAACCGTTTCGGCATCACCGTTTTTGAGTACAGCATTAGAATATTCATTACCGTAACGGTCTGTTTGAGTATCATTCGCAATATTAATCGGGGCTTTTTTGTTAGGTCTGATATGGTAGTCCCACTTGTAAGTTAATTTTAAAGTAACACTTGTAAATGTTTTTGTTGAACTGAAAGTAACATCGGTAAGGCGATCGGTTTCACAACGGTCACCGTTACTTTTGTTGCCGTAGTTGTCTACATAAATGCCGGTTTCATCTTGAATGTAGATATTGGTTGACGATCTATTATCAACTGTTTTACCGTTTTCATCGGTAGTGTCTTTGATAGCGTAGTCAACTGTGATGTCGCTTTTATTAAAAGCAGAACCGTCTTTTAAAGTTGCGGTTTCAACTTCAATATCAACGTCGTTGTACTCGAAATTCCAAAGTGAAGGTAGAATTTCAACACCATCATCATTTTTGTTTAAGTTGCTGAATTCAGTTGCATCAAACTTGATGTAGTTTTTAAGCAACGTAAAACTGCCGCTATCAAAACCGCTGTCAAGAGTGAAAGTAATGCTTGCTACAGCCTCATCTGCGTAAGCACTTACAGGCTCAGCAGTTATTGAATAAGAGGCATCGGTGCCGTCAGCATTTACGGTAATTAAAGCCGAAAATACCGTAGTTAAGCAAACGGACGCGATTATAACCATAGCAAGTATTTTTTTAGTAATTTTTACCATTAAAATGCACCACCTATAATTATAATAAGATAGCATATATTATACCCCCCCC
The DNA here is from genome assembly GCA_964624945.1 of uncultured Ruminococcus sp. Taxonomy (GTDB): domain Bacteria; phylum Bacillota; class Clostridia; order Oscillospirales; family Acutalibacteraceae; genus UBA737. The sequence goes on from CAZUYL010000039.1 coordinate 6,121, forward strand.
CGAAAAAAATTGCAATTCGTTTGTTAACTAATCTTTTTTATGGGTTTTCCACATTTTTGTGCAATTTACACAATATAATTTCGGGTAATTTGATTGTAAATTTTAACACAATAATTTAATCTTATATTCTGTTCAATTTAATGCAACCCTCTCTGTTTTAAAAGCAAAAATTAAAAGAGTATATTCGCAACCCAACGTCAAAATTTTAACGTGTTTTACAAATATACTCAATGTATGTTGAAATATTAAATTTTAATTACTCCCACGAGATAGGTTCTTCTTCATCGTCTTCGGGTACATCTAAACCTAAGTTACGCCTTTTTTCAATATCGGCATCGGGGTGCTGTTCATAATAAGGGTCAATAATATGTTTTTTAATACTGCCGAAAGTAAAGAACTGCACAAGCAAAAATCTGAATGCGGGCAATGTTGCCACCAAAACAATGAATTCGATTATCCAGATGCGAATATCGTTAAATACTAAAGCCACAGCAATATACAAACCGTAAACCAAAAGTAACAGTATGCCGCAAAGCAAGTTTTTCCAGAGGTTGAGTATTACAAATTTAAAACTGTTTTTATAAAGTGACTTTAGGCTGAAGTCAAAGGTTATCATAAGGGTGTAGAGGTAGAAATTCATCATAGCAAAAACTGCCGTTAACGAAAGGCAAATTACCAAACCTAAAAGTGATAGGGTTTGTTGTGTTTGCAAATACGATTCATTGTAAAACCAAATTAAAAACACTAAAAATGCGGTAACTAAGGTGTTGATAATACCGACACACAATGACTGTTTTAAATTTTTGCGTATAGTTTCAAAAAAATCGCTTACACCGAAAGAATGCTTGTCACGTGCGGTATTACGTGTAACATGGGTTATACCAGCCGATGCCATACCGTGTGTAAGTATTGGTAGGCATAGCAAAGAATAAACCAAATTTACCGAAACGAATTTTCCGAAATTGCGAAAAAAAGTTTCAAAAAATACAAAAAACGCTTTCTTTTTTGGGGCATCTTTTTTAATGCCCGGACCTTCTTTAGTGAAGTCTAAAAAACCGAAAAAACCCGACATTTTAATCTACCTTTCGTTTGTAAACAATTTTTTCAAAAATGTTGATATCTTTAAAACCTAAAACATATGCCACAGCCGAAACAAGCGGTACAATAAACTGAATAAAAAACAGTATAATGAATTGCAACACGTTAAGTTGTGATAAATTTGTGGCATTTTTTACCGTACACATTATTAAAGAATAATAATGACTGTTTAAAAACGCATACCACACGGTATAAAATTTAGGTGCCAAGCCGCACGCCATAACAATTGTAAGCACGTACAAAGCAAAAAACGGTATATTGCCGATTAATCCGATTTTAAAGCCTTTAAGCAAATCTTTTTTAAGGTGACCTGTTTTTACTAAATTGCCATCACCGCAGCCTAACTTATAAACCGAATTAGATGCAAAGGCTACAACCATTATTAAACTTAAAATTTGAGTAACGATTAAAAAGATTGCCTTGCCTCCGCCTTCAAGCGAAGACCGAACCCTTACGGCATTAACCGTGTAACCCATATCTTCGTATTCGTCTTTTTTGGTATCATCGGCATCGTTTTTGCCGTCACCGTTTTGATCAACATACAAAAAGTCGTATTGGTCAACTAAGTTTTCACATTCTTTATCACTGTAAACGTAAGCCGTATAACCTGTTTCACGGGTGAATACCGCAGAACATATAATGTTAATTGACACACATAAAAAGAAACTTATTATTGCGGCAATAATAATGTTGCCGCCCAATTTTAAACCGTTTTTTAAAATTTTCATTTTTCTATTCCTTACATAATATTGCTGTTTAATATATTACCTCAAACTATCAAAAAAAGCAAGAAGCAACTGACTACTTCCTGCTTTTTTTACAATGTATTCACAATATCAGCATTACAACGCCGCTTAAAAGCAATGCAAAAACCGTAACTGCCGAAATTATAATCATTCTTCGTCTACGTAACATTCTTGTTCTTAGAGTTTTGTATCCCCTGCCGGCACGTTCATCAAAATCGAAAGTAAAATTTTTAATTGCAAGATTAAGTGTTTTTGCACTTAAATTTGCACAACTTGGATTTACGTAAAAAACTATTCTGTCAAAAATTTTACTGCCTGTGTTATTAACCTCTATAACTGTTTTGTTTACACCTTTTACCAACTGTGTTTCCGCCTTTCTGTATCTTTAACCGATAATTCAGGTTTAAAAATATTTTTGTCAAAATAAAATTTTATATTCAAGTTAACATAAAATTGTGGAAAACTCGGTGGAAAAGGTTAAAAAAGCCCTATTTTATGCACCAAAAATTATTAACATAGGGTTTAATTTAGAAATATTATGTAAATTATATTTTGCCTGTTAAATACGAAACCGCACGCTCTACCGAATCAGCAGCATTGCCCCAATCACCCTTGCCTGCGTTACGGTAATCGTACATTGAACAGTATTTGTTTAAATCGTCACCCAAACTTTTTACGTAATCAGCGGTTATGCGTGTCAAATTTTCACGAAATTCACCGTAATATTTAGGCATACGCCGTTTGTCAGCACCCTTTACCAACATTTCAAAATGATGCATACAAAACTGCGGTTGAGCGTTAAAAAGGGTTCGGAAATCGCGGTCATTTTCGTAACAGCGGTAAATAGTATCTACCATATTATTCATACCCCAATTTACCTTTTCGCATACAAAACAGGTGTCTATAACCTCTTTTATGTTAGATGCCTTTTTGTCGGGGCTGTTAAATAACTTTTTTTCAAAAATTTTTTCGCTTATTTCTTTAATGTGTGTTTCAAGCATTAACGCAAGTTGAAGTCTGCCACGGTGTGACATAAGTTGGTCGTAATGTTCGGTACAAAAGCCTTTTTTGTTTGTTTCAATTCTAACGTCGGGTTCCATCATGGCATCGCCTAAAATATAGGTAATTAAATGTTCTTCAACGGTATGTTTCATTCTGCAAAGGGGACAACCGTCGGTAACCTCAAAAACCTCAGACACGGGTATGGTGCAAATATCTTCACGCATAATTTTTTCATTCCTTAATTAAATTTTATAGACATTATAACACAAAACAGTTATAATTGTAAACAACTGTATGAGGTGGATTATGAACAACATAATATTTGAAAATAATAAAATAATAATTAAAAACGCCGCCAATTTTGACCTTGAGCAAACACTTGATTGCGGTCAGGCTTTTAGATGGCAAAGAGATGAAAACGGTGTTTGGAGCGGCATTGCCTTTGACAGATGTATTAAACTGTATAAATCAGAAAACGATATCGTTATACTTAACTCAAACAAAGAAGATTTTTATTCTGTTTGGTTTAATTATTTTGACCTTGAACGTGATTATAACGCCATTATAAAAGAGATAAGCATTAACAAAACCGTGGCAAATGCGGCAAAATTTGGCGGCGGTATACGAATATTAAATCAAGACGGTTGGGAAGCACTATGCTCGTTTATAATATCTCAAAACAATAATATACCGCGAATTAAGGGAATTATTGAACGCCTTTGCCAAAATTTCGGAACTAAAACAGAGGGCGGTTACACCTTCCCCTCTGCCGACACGTTAGCACATCTTAACGCAGAAGATTTAGCACCTTTGCGTTGCGGTTTTAGAGCAAAATATATTATAGATGCGGCACAAAAAGTATCAAATGGTGCAATAAATTTTGAACTGCTTAAAAAACAGGAATATTTTGATGCACGCAAAACACTTATGACAATTAAGGGTGTAGGGCCTAAAGTTGCCGATTGTGTTTTGCTATACGGACTCGGTCATTTTGAGGCTTTTCCGCGTGATGTTTGGATAAACCGTGCTTTAGATCAGTTGTTTAACGGTGAACTCCCACCCTGCACCGAAAAATACGGCGGAATTATACAACAGTATATATTTTATTACATAAGAAATAATTTAACCTAAAATAAAACGGCTTTAAAACATATTTTTATTAAATTTTGCTTGACATTTATTATGTGCAGTGATAAACTGTAAGCAGTGCCAAGGCACTTTAATTTTGCATTTATGTTCACGAATTTTAAACGAGGTGTTTTTAATGAACATTCAAGTATTAAACGTTTTAAATTGCTTATCAAACAAACCGTATATTAATCAACGTTTACTTGCAAGTGAATGCGGTTGTTCGTTGGGGTTTGTAAACAAAGCAATTACCGAACTGCGTGACGGCGGTTATATTAATTCGGATACAACATTGACAGAAAAGGCAAATAAACTAATTGATGATTGCCGACCTAAAAACGCGGTTATACTTGCGGCAGGTGTGGGTTTACGTATGGTACCTGTAAACACCGAATACCCAAAAGCATTAATCGAAGTTAACGGTAAACCCCTTATTGAACGTATAATTGAACAGTTACACGCCGTTGGCATTACCGAAATACACATTATTGTAGGTTTTATGAAAGAAAGTTTTGAATATCTTATAGACACCTACGGTGTAAAATTAACCGTCAACCGTGATTATGCAGTAAAAAACAATTTGCACTCGCTTTACTGTGCAAAAAAATATATTAACAACACATATATTGTTCCATGTGATATTTATTTTGCCGAAAATCCTTTCAGAAAATCGGAACTTTATTCTTGGTATATGGTAAATGACGGCAAAGATGACACAAGCAATGTTCGTCAAAATCGCAAAAGTGAACTTGTGCGTGTTAGCGAAAATGAGTCAGGTAACGGTATGGTAGGTTTAAGTTACGTTACGGCAAGTGACTCCCCTGTTTTTTGCGAACGCTTAAACGAATACGCAAATTCACTAAATCATAACGATGATTTTTGGGAAGAAATACTTTGGCAGAACAACAAAATGATGTTTGCGGCACGCACGGTAGATTGCAATTTTGCCGCTGAAATAAACACCTTTGAACAATTGCGTGAACTTGATGCAAATTCAAAACAAGCACAGTCCGAACCGATTGAAATAGCGGCACGGGCATTGGGTGCTGAAACGGTTGATATTAAAAATTTGACGGCACTTAAAAAAGGCATGACAAACCGTTCATTTTTATTTGAATGTAACGGCAAAAAATATGTTATGCGAATACCTGGTGAAGGCACCGACCAACTTATAAACCGCCGTAACGAAGCGGCAGTTTTTGCGGCAATAAAGGGTTTAAATTTATGTGATGACCCCGAATATATTAACGCCGAAAACGGATATAAAATAACTCGCTTTATTTATGATGTACGTGCGTGTGACCCCGAAAACAATGCCGATCTAACGGTTTGTATGAAAAAGTTACGTGCTTTTCACGAAATGAACTTAAAGGTTCCACACGAATTTGATATTTTCGGTAATATTGATTTTTACGAAACGCTTCGCGGTGAAACATCTATTTACCGTGATTACGAAACCGTAAAGAAAAATGTTTTATCGCTTAAACCTTTTATAGAGGCAAATATTAAAAATAAAACATTGTGTCATATTGATTCTATACCCGATAATTTTTTATACGACCCCCATACAGAAGGTGAACTCAGTTTACAACTTACCGACTGGGAATATGCCGGTATGCAAGACCCTCACGTTGATATAGCAATGTTTTGTATATATTCTTCATACAACAAGGAACAGGTTGATAACCTTATTGACATTTATTTTGAAAACAAATGTGAAAAAAATATTCGACTTAAAATATACTGTTATGTTGCCGCTTGCGGTTTGCTTTGGAGTAATTGGTGCGAATATAAACATCACTTGGGCGTTGAATTTGGCGAATATGCACTCGCACAGTAC
>CAZUYL010000040.1:0-11795 GCA_964624945.1 uncultured Ruminococcus sp.
TATTTGTACCTTATGTTATAATTACCTTATATGTAAACTTATTTTTTTGGAGATGTAATTTTATGCCAACAGTTACTTTACTTGCCTATACACCTAATCCCGAAAAAACAGTAGCATCTGCCGCAAAACTTTGCTACAGTTCTTCTGACATTAACGGTTTGTATAATGGGTTAACCGATGAAAAAGCGGCTGATTTTGTTGAAATGCTTTCTGAAATAGGTCACGAGAGCCCTATTGAGCATGCATCTTTTACTTTTGGTATTGAAGGTGTTTCACGTTCTTTTTTAGCACAAATTACCCGTCACAGAATGGCATCTTATTCGGTTAAAAGCCAACGTTACGTAAAAGAAGGTTCGTTTGAATTTGTTACTCCGCCCGAAATACAACTTGAAGACGAAGCACTTGAAATTTACAACAATTCTATGGTACAGGCTCAACAGGCTTACGATAAAATTGCCGAAATCCTTACCGAAAAGCATAAAAAATCTTTTATTGACGAGGGTAAAGACGAAAAAACCGCCACACGCCTTGCATCTAAAAAAGCAATCGAAGATGCACGTTTTGTTTTGCCAAATGCTTGCGAAACAAAAATGGTAGTAACAATGAACGCACGTTCACTTCACAATTTCTTCCGTCACCGTTGTTGCAACCGTGCCCAATGGGAAATCCGTGATGTTGCAAACCAAATGTTAGCACTTGTAAGTGAGGTTGCACCGCAGTTATTTAAAAAAGCAGGTCCACCTTGTCTTAACGGACCTTGCCCCGAAGGTAAAATGAGTTGCGGCAAAGCAAAAGAAATTAAAAAGTTTTATGAGGATATGAAAAACAATGGGTAAACTTATTGTTATTGAAGGTCTTGACGGCAGCGGAAAATCAACTCAACTTGATTTGTTGCCTAAAAATCTTGCCAAACATAATATAAACAGTCAAACGGTATCGTTCCCCGATTATGACAGTAATTCAAGTGCACTTGTTAAAATGTATCTAAACGGTGAATTCGGCAAAAAGCCGAACGATGTTAACGCCTATGCCGCATCGCTTTTTTATGCGGTAGACCGTTTTGCATCATATAAAACTAATTGGGGTAAATTTTACAACGAAAACGGCGTTGTGGTATCAGGCAGATACACAACCTCAAATGCAGTTCATCAAACATCAAAAATGCCCGAAACCGAATGGAAAGGCTTTTTAGATTGGCTGTACGACCTTGAATATAATAAGGTTGCTATTCCAAAACCCGATAAAGTTATTTTTTTGGATATGCCGATAGAAGTTTCTCAAAAACTGCTTACAGGCAGATATAACGGTGACGAGGCAAAAAAAGATATCCACGAAAGTGATACGGAATATCTTGCTAAATGCCGTAAAGCCGCTATGTTTACTGCCGAATATTCGGGTTGGACGGTTATATCCTGTGCAAAAGACGGTATGCCGCGTTCAATTGAAGATATTGCAAACGATGTTTTATCTGAAGTTTTAAAACTGTTTTAAGGTGATAAAAATGGTATATGTATTTTTAGCAAAAGGTTTTGAAGAACTTGAGGCTTTAACCCCCGTAGATGTATTACGCAGAGCAGGGGTTCAGGTTAAAACCGTAGGTGTTACAGGCAAACGGGTCAGCGGTTCGCACGGAATATCCGTAAATTGTGATTTAACCGTGGCAGAAGCAACCTTTGACCAACTTGACGGTATTATATTGCCCGGCGGTATGCCCGGTACACTTAACCTTGAGGGCGACGAAACCGTAAGCCGTTTTGTAGACTATGCCGCCGAAAACGGCAAAATAATCGGTGCTATATGTGCCGCCCCAATAATTTTAGGTCATAAAGGCTTGTTGCACGGCAGAAATGCCACCTGTTATACAGGTTTTGAAAAAGAACTTACAGGTGCACATATAATTGACCGTCCTGCCGTTCGTGACGGAAATATTGTTACAGGCTGGGGTGCCGGCGGTGCATTTGATTTTGCATTTTCATATTTAGCCGCTATTCTCGATAATGATGACATAGCAAAAAAAACCGCACGTGATATGCGTTACACTAATATTTAATTTTCGGAGAAGCATATGCAAAATGATAATTTTAATATAAATCAAAATGATGATGATTTTGTAATAGGTAAGGGTTTTACTTTTCAAGAACCCGAAACGGTGCCTACAAAAAAATCAGGCAAAAAAAAGTCTAAAAAATCACTTGTAAAAAATATAATTTGGATTGCCGCCATAGTTGTTATATCGGTGTCGCTTGCAGCATCGCTTGTAATCGGTCTTTTCGATTACGTGGGCTTGGGCTTCGGCAGAGGTGACGTTGTTCAAATGGATATTCCAAAAGGCTCATCTACCGTTACCGTTGCCGAAAAATTGCACGAGAGCGGTGCGGTTAAAATGCCTATACTTTTCAGGCTCTATTCAAAACTCAAAGGTTACGAAAGTCAGTATAAATACGGTTTGTACACTTTTACCACCGATGTGGGTTACGGCAGTATTGCCGATATGTTAATGAATGACGGTGCCAAAGCTGAAAGCGTTAAGGTAACAATACCCGAAGGCACTGGCATTAACGATTACACCAAAAACGTTAACGGTGAAGATGTTACAGTAAAAGGTATTGCAACCATTCTTGAAGAAAACGGTGTTTGCTCAAAATCCGACTTTTTATACGCATTAAATCAGGTTAAATTCAACACAGAATTACTTAAAAACTGCAACGAGGGAAAAACTTATTATGCTTTAGAGGGTTACCTTTTTCCCGATACATACGAGTTTTATGCATACGATTCAAAAGAGTGTGCACAAATGGTTGTTGATAAAATGATAGAACAAACCGAAAGCAAAATTACCGATGCCATGTACAAGCGTGCTGAAGAAATGGGCTACACTATGAATGAAATTTTAACCATGGCTTCAATAATTCAAATGGAATCGGGTCAAAACACAAATGAAATGTCAAATGTTGCCGCTGTGTTTTATAACCGTTTAAACAGCAAAAATTTTGACACTTTAGGTTCATCACCAACCTGTTATTACGGTGATTCGTTCGGTAAAAAAGATGACGGCAGATATAATACATATAATGTAAAAGGTTTGCCGCCCGGTCCGTTGTGCTCACCCGGTATTGATGCCGTTAATGCGGCACTTTATCCTACCGTTAATACCGATTATTTCTATTTTGTAACCGATAGCAACGGCAAATTTTATTACCACAAAACTATGGAAGAACAAAATGCTACCATTTCAAAGTTAAAGCAAGGCGGTAATTGGATATATGAATACTTTAAAAAATAAAAAAACGCTTGAACTTTTATGTCCTGCAGGTGATTTATCACGTCTTAAAACGGCTGTTGATTTCGGTGCCGATGCCGTATACATTGCAGGTGAAGAGTTTGGTATGCGTACCGCATCTGCCAATTTTAACCGTGAAGATTTAGCGGCAGGTGTAGAATATGCACATAATCACGGGGTTAAAGTTCACGTAACCTGTAATACAATTCCGCACGAAGATGAAATTGCACGTTTGCCGCAGTTTTTATCTTATTTAAACGAAGTAGGCGTTGATGCCGTAATTGCTTCCGACCTCGGCACAATAGGTATGGTTAAGCAGTACGCACCGCGTTGTGAATTGCACGTTTCGGTGCAGTCGGGTATTGTTAACAGTGCTACCGCCAATGCATTTTACAATATGGGTGCTAAGCGTGTAGTTTTAGCACGTGAATTATCACTTGAAGAAATTGCTAAAATTCGTGCAAATACACCACCTGAACTTGAAATAGAGGCGTTTGCTCACGGTGCTATGTGTGTCTCGTTCTCTGCAAGATGTTTACTTTCAAGTTATATGACAGGTCGTGATGCCAACCGCGGCGACTGTGCACAACCTTGCCGTTGGAGTTACAGCCTTATGGAAGAAAAACGCCCCGGTCAGTATTTTGATATCACCGAAACCGAAAAGGGCACATACATTTTAAATGCTAATGATATGTGTATGGCACCTTATCTTGACAAAATGATAAATGCAGGTGTTTCAAGTATTAAAATAGAGGGCAGAGCCAAAACAGAATATTACGTTGCGGTTACCGCTAATGCATACCGCGGTGCAATAGATAGTTTGAATAACAGTAACGGCGAATGGCATTTGCCTGATTGGGTTGCCGAAGAACTCAATAAAATGAGCCACCGCACCTATTCTACAGGTTTTTATTTCGGTAGGCCCGAAAATGCACAAACCTATGAAAATGCAGGTTATATACGCGATTATGCAATAGCGGCAGTTGTTGACGGCTATAGCGATGGCTGTGTTGTTGCAACGCTTAAAAACAAATTTGCAAGCGGTACAGTTCTTGATTGTTTAGAGGCAGGCACAGTACCTTTTAAGGTTGATACAACCGTACTTTATAATGAAAAAGGCGAACAGATAGACAGTGCATATCAGCCTATGATGAAAATTAAAATTCCTTTTGAGCGTGAAATCAAGGTAGGTTCAATGCTTAGAATGAAGGTTTAATAACACTTGAAAAATATGTCATATTATGCTAAAATATTTTAAGTTAATTATAAAAGGAGTCTTTTAAAATGAAAAAGGAAGTATTAGTCGAAATTTCAGCCCGTCACGTTCACGTTACACAGTCCACACTTGAAACGTTGTTCGGTGCAGGTCACACACTTACAAATAAAAAAGATTTGTCACAACCAGGTCAATTTGCTTGTGAAGAAAAGGTTACCGTTGTAGGTCCTAAAGGCAGTCTCAAGGCTTCTATTTTAGGTCCTTGCCGCAGTGCAGACCAAGTTGAACTTTCTCTTACCGATGCACGCACAATCGGTGTTACAGCACCTATTCGTGAATCGGGCGATGTAAAGGGTAGCGGTGTTTGTAAACTTGTTGGTCCTTGCGGCGAAGTTGAACTCACCGAAGGTGTTATTGCCGCTAAACGTCATATACATATGACCTGTGCAGACGGTGAAAAATACGGTATTACCGATAAACAAATCGTAAGCGTTAAAATTTCTACCGAAGACAGATCTCTTGTTTTTGCCGACGTTGTAGCCCGTGTAAGCGACAGTTACGCTTTGGCAATGCACATTGATACCGATGAGGCAAATGCTGCAGCAATTAAGGGTAGTTGCACAGGTGAAATTCTTGACTGATAAAAATTTAGGCATTTATATACATATACCTTTTTGTGAAAAAAAGTGTAATTATTGCGATTTTTATTCTGCATTTTATAATGAGGATATGCTTAAAGCCTATTTATATGCACTTAAAAGTGAAATAGAAAAATGGGGCGGCAAAACAAACCGCCCCATTGATACTGTTTATATAGGCGGTGGTACACCGTCACTTTTGGGCGAACATATAATTTATTTAGCAAAAATAATCAAAAGCAATTTCAACTTGACCGATGACTGTGAATTTACGGTAGAGGTCAATCCAAATTCTGCTTCCGATTTTTTGCATTACGCAAAAGCGGCAGGTGTTAACCGTCTGTCAATCGGTGTGCAGTCGGGTAACGGTGAAATGCTTAAAACTTTGGGTAGAACACACACCGCTTTTGAGGCGGCATCAACCGTAGAAAATGCCAAAAAATTTGGTTTTAATAATATTTCGGTTGACCTTATGATTGCTTTACCGAGCAGTAATTTAACAACCCTTAAAAAAGATGTTGAATTTATACTCTCACTTGATGTTCCGCATATATCGTCTTATATGCTTAAAATAGAGCCTAATACGGTCTTTTATAAAAAATATGCTACCCTAAATTTGCCCGATGATGATCAAACGGCGGAGCAGTATCTTTTAATGTGCGAAATCTTAAAACAAAACGGTTATACACATTATGAAATATCAAACTTTGCTAAAGGCAATTACACAAGCCGTCACAATATGAAATATTGGACCGATTGCGATTATTTGGGCATAGGTGCCGCGGCACATTCTTACCTTGACGGAAAACGTTTTTATTATCAGAATAATTTAAAAAAATTCATTGAAAATCCCGTTATATGTCAAGAGGGTTCAGGCGGTGACAACAGCGAAAGGCTGATGTTGGGGTTGCGTTTAAACAGAGGTGTTAATCTTACCGATATATACGGTGATATACCCGAAAAAATTAAAAATAAAATAAGTCAATTTGAAAAATCGGGTTATATAAATTCCAACCTTCCGTGTATATCGTTAACCGATAAAGGTATGTTGGTTTCAAACGGCATTATTGCCGAGTTGTTATTAGACAGTTAATTATAAAAAAGAGGTGTAAAAATGAAAACCTTTAAAATTCATTTAATACGTCACGGTGCTACCGATGCAAACCGTATGGGTATGTACGTAGGCAGTCGAACCGATTTGCCGCTTTCACCCGAAGGTGTACGTGAATTGCAACAGTTAAGGCAATCGGTAGATTACCCCGATATAGAGCGTTTATATACGTCACCTATGCTTCGTTGCATGCAAAGTGCAAATATAATTTATTCAGGTTATGAACAGCACATTATTGACGAACTTACCGAGTACGATTTCGGTGAGTTTGAAGGTAAAACTGCCGAGCAGTTAGAACTTATGCCCGAATATTCCGAATGGACTTCGGGAAAAATAAGTGAAGCCCCGGGCGGCGAGAGTACCACTAATTTTATCAAACGCCAAGCGTTAGGTCTTAATATGATTGTCCGTGATATGATGGATAATGATGTCACAAATGCGGGCGTTATAATGCATGGTGGTGCTATTATGATGTTGCTTGCCAACTGTGCTGTACCGCGTAGACATTCTGTTGAATGGACAAGTGATAACGGCCGCGGTTATTCTATAATGATAACACCGTCACTCTACCACTCAAGCGGCATTGTAGAAGTTTATGATATAATTTAATTATAAAGGATAAATTTATGGTAAATATCGGTAACGATTGGGATAAAATTTTAGCAGACGAATGGCAAAAACCGTATTATATAAAATTACGCGGTTTTTTAAAAACCGAATATCAAAATAATACCGTATACCCCGAAATGAATGACATTTTTAATGCTTTAAAATATACGTCTTATAAAGATACAAAGGTGGTTATAATCGGTCAAGATCCGTACCACGGTGAAGGTCAGGCTCACGGGCTTTGTTTTTCTGTTAAAAAAGGTGTAACACCGCCACCGTCTTTAAAAAACATATATAAAGAATTAAACGATGATTTAGGTTGCCCTATTGCAAGTCACGGCGAACTTACATCGTGGGCAAAACAGGGTGTGTTAATGCTTAACAATGTTCTTACCGTGCGTCAGGCTTGCCCCAACAGTCATAAAGGTATGGGGTGGGAAAATTTTACCGACCGTGTTATTTTAGAACTAGATAAAAAAGAAACCCCTGTTGTATTTTTGCTTTGGGGTGCAAACGCACGCAAAAAGGCAGAAATTATAAAAAATCCCATTCACAAAAAACTTATCACTGTACATCCGAGTCCTCTTTCGGCATATAACGGCTTTTTCGGTTGCAAACATTTTTCCAAAACAAATGATATTCTTGTGAACAGCGGTCAAACACCTATTAATTGGACTATAGATTAAGGAGTAATTTTATGAAAGAAACAGGAATTGTTCGTACACTTGACAATATGGGCAGGGTAGTTATACCGCGTGAAATACGTAAACATCTTGATATGACCGACGGTGTTGACAAGTTTGAAATATTTATGCAAGACGATTGTGTTATTTTAAAAAAGCATAAATCAACCTGTGTATTTTGTAATTCCGAGGAGAATTGCTTTGAATTTGAAAGTCAAATAATTTGTGAAAACTGTGCCGAAAAATTACAGTTAATGCTGCAAGAAAAATAATTAACCTTTTTTCAAAATCTCTGCTTATCGGCAGAGGTTTTGCTTTAAATTAATGTGCTTTTTGAATTTTAGTTAAATTTTATTGTGCAATATCTACTATAAAATAGTTGTTAATTTAGTACAATTATACAAACTTTCAAAAAAATCAAAAAAACACTTTACAACTTTAGTTTGATAAAGTATAATAACAACATCAAATTTAAAAACCCGTCAGGGAAAAGGAGAAAAGGTTATTATGAAAAACATTATGAAAAAAACAATTGCATTACTTATGGTAGTGGCTATGCTGTTCTGCTTTGCAGGCTGCGGTGACAAAAATGTGGCAGACGTTGAATACGTTCAAGGAAAAGGAAAACTTGTTGTAGGTATTACCGAGTTTGAACCTATGGACTATCAAGACGAAAACGGTAACTGGATCGGATTTGATGCCGATATGGCAACCGCATTTGCAAAATCACTTGGTGTTGATGTTGAATTTGTTGAAATTGATTGGGACAATAAAGTTTTTGAACTTGACGGCAAAACAATCGACGCTGTTTGGAACGGTATGACACTCACCGATGAAGTTACTTCGGCAATGGGTTGTTCTAATGCATATTGCGATAACGCACAGGTAGTTATAGTAAATTCAGACGTTGCTGATAAATACCAAACCGCTGATGCTTGTAAAGAACTTCAATTTGCAGTAGAGTCAGGTTCCGCAGGTCAAGATATGGCTGAAGAAAACGGCTTCAAATTTACCGAAGTTAAGGATCAGGCAACCGCTCTTATGGAAGTAAAATCAGGCACTTGCGATGCTGCTATTATCGACTCACTTATGGCTGCTGCTATGGTTGGTGAAGGCACCGGTTACGCAGAACTTACATACACCGTAAAACTCAACAGCGAAAAATACGGCGTAGGTTTCAGAAAAGGTTCAGACCTTGTTGAAAAATTGAACGATTTTCTTAAAACAAGTTATGAAGACGGCACAATGACAAAAATTGCCGAAAAATACGGAGTACAGGCTTCGGTTATCGAACAGTAATTTTAAAGTTTGATTTTTCGAAAGCAGAGAGTATCGAAAAGATACCCTCTGTTTTCGGTGTGAATAAACAAATAAAGGAATTTATTTATGAATGAATTTATAAAACAGTTTCCCATAGTTTTTAATGCGTTAAACGTGGGTTTTCTCCAAACACTTAAACTTTTCATAATAACACTTTTAGGTTCTTTACCCTTAGGTCTTATAATATCATTCGGCTCAATGTCAAAATTCAAACCGCTTAAATATTTAGTTAATTTTGTTGTTTGGATTGTTCGCGGTACACCGCTTATGATTCAGTTACTTATAATCTATTATTTTCCCGGACTTATGTTTCATAACAACATTTGGGGTAGCGGTGAAATCGGCAGATTTACCGCATCGGCAGTTGCGTTTATTTTTAATTATGCTTGCTATTTTTCTGAAATTTACCGTGGCGGTATACAGGGTGTACCAAAAGGTCAGCAAGAGGCAGGTCAGGTTTTAGGACTTTCAAAATCACAAATTTTCTTTAAAATAACATTGCTTCAAATGATTAAAAGAATAGTACCGCCTGTTGCTAACGAGGTTATCACCCTTGTAAAAGATACTTCGCTCGCACGTATAATCGCTTTGCAAGAAATTATTTGGGCAGGTCAGGCATTCTTAAAGGGTTCACAGGGTATATCAGGTCAAATATGGCCGTTGTTTTTTACTTGCATATATTATCTTATTTTCAGCGGTTTACTTACTGTTTTGTTTAACAAAATCGAAAAGAAACTCGATTATTTTAAGGTTTAAGGAGGAATTCATATGTCTTTACTTGAAGTAAAAAATATTTCAAAAAGTTTTGGTAATACAAAAGTTTTAAGAGATGTAAGTTTTTCTCTTGAAAAAGGTGAGGTTTTAACAATAATCGGTTCATCGGGCGGTGGCAAAACCACTCTGCTTCGTTGTCTTAATTTTCTTGAAACATCAGATAGCGGTTCAATAAGTGTAAACGGCAAAACTTTGTTTGACGGTTCTGTAAAACTAAGTGACAGTCAAATTCGTGAAAACCGTTTGCATTTCGGACTTGTTTTTCAGTCTTTTAATCTTTTTCCGCAGTATAGCGTTCTTGAAAACGTAACACTCGCACCTAAATTACTTAAAAAAAGCGATATTTCGGATATAGAGAATAAGGCAAAACAACTTATTGAACACGTTGGATTGACCGAAAAAATAAACAACTACCCGTGTCAGTTATCGGGCGGTCAACAACAGCGTGTTGCCATTGCACGTGCCTTGGCACTAAATCCCGATGTGCTTTGCTTTGATGAACCCACAAGTGCCCTCGATCCCGAACTTACGGGTGAGGTTTTAAATGTTATAAAAGAACTTAAAAATACAGGCAGTACAATGATAATTGTTACGCACGAAATGGAATTTGCAAAAAATGTTTCGGATAAAATAATATTTATGGCAGAGGGTATAATCGAAGAGATTGGCACCCCGCAAGACATTTTTGAAAACCCTAAATCCGAAAAAACAAAACGTTTTTTACAAAATTCACTAAAAGCATAAAGAGGTATTAACTATGATTTTCGAAAATGACATTAAAGATTTATTTTCAGTTATTTTGTCACTTGAAACACAAGAGGATTGTGCCGATTTATTTGAAGATTTATGCACCATAAAAGAACTTGAACAAATGTCACAGCGTGTAAAAGCGGCTAAACTTTTAATTGAAGGTATGACCTATAATCAAGTTATGGAGCAATGTGAAATTTCTTCGGCAACACTTAGCAGGGTATCACGTTGTGTGCAATACGGTAAAGGTTACAAAAAATTTGTAAAATAAGCCGTATTTGTCAATTTGAATAAAAATACTTGACATTTTATCAAAAATAATGTATATTATATAATATATTTAGGAGTATTATACAGTTTTTTATGCAAGAAAATTCGTTAAATTTTTCCGATGAAGAGTTGGTTGATTTTATACTAAGCGGCGATTATGATTATTTTCAAATTCTTATCAATCGTTATATGCCGTATGTAATCAGCGTGGCATCACGTTATAAAATTAACGGTTTTGACACAGAAGATTTTGTTCAAGAAGGTGTTTTGGCAATTTTTTCTGCCGTTAAAAAGTTTGATTCTTCTAAGGCGAGTTTTAAAACCTTTGTCACTATTTGTATAAACAGGGCAATATATTCGGCACTGTCACGTGTTATGGGTGCGGCAAAACACATACCGCAAGAATTAATAACCCCCATTGACGATGTAGTGCTTACCGATTTGCAAAGCCCTGAAAATATTCTTATAGAAAAAGAAAATTACAATAATTTAGAAAATTCTATAAAAAAAGAATTATCACAGTTTGAATATCGTGTTTTATCTGAATTTCTGTTGGGTAGAAGTTATTCCGAAATTGCCGAAAAACTGTCAATTTCAACAAAATCTGTTGACAATGCATTAATGCGTGTCCGTTCAAAAATTAAAAAATAAAGCGAAATTTATTTCGCTTAAATATGCCCTATGTAGTTTAATAGCAAAGCGTTGTGTAAAAACAAAGATGTCGGTGCGATTCCGTCCTGGGCGAATAACCAATCAAGAGAGGTAAAAGAAATGTTTGAAGACAAGACCTTAGTTTGTAAGGAATGCGGAGAAGAATTCGTATTTACTGCAAGAGAACAGGAATTTTATGCAGAGAAAGGATTCGAAAACGAACCGCAGAGATGCAAACCCTGTCGTGACAAGCGTAAAAACGCAGGAAGAGCACCACGTGAAATGCACGAAGCAGTATGTGCTGCTTGCGGCGGCGTAGCACGTGTACCGTTCACTCCCCGTGACGACCGTCCTGTTTATTGCAGCGAATGCTTTGCTAAAATGAAAGAAGACACAACTGCAGATGCAGAATAATCTACTTAAAAAGCCACACTTTTGTGTGGCTTTCAGACTGTCGAAAAAGTCCAGATTAAGCTGGGCTTTTTCTGCGTTT
>CAZUYL010000041.1:0-11741 GCA_964624945.1 uncultured Ruminococcus sp.
GAAGGTCTCCGTTTCGCTATTCGTGAAGGCGGACGTACTGTTGGTTCAGGCGTTGTTACAAAAATTAACGGTTAATTTGTTTAATTATTGATTTTTTAAAAGCCTAAGGTTTTATACCTTAGGCTTTTTTTCTGTCTATACGTAACTAAGGTATTACCTGCAGATATTCAGTAAGTTTTCGTACAAAATTACAAATTTTTGTTTAAAATTTAAAATTTAAAACAATTTTTATATCAAATCGTACAAAATTTACAAATTTTATGTGCAAATTATATATATAATTTGTTGACAAAGTGGTAAAATTGCTGTATAATACAATTACATTTGTATGTTATGTGGAATTTTATGCCTATTTCATACAATGTGGTAATGTTAACCGTTGTTTTAATGCATAATTTTTTATGTATTATTCTACAAAGGTTTTAAATTAACAAATAAAATTTTAACAGAAAGGATGAATGTTATGAGCAAGAAAATTGCAAGATACTTAGCGGTGATTTTAGCGGTATCTGTTTTATTTTCAGGAATTTCCTTGCAAATAACTACTGCTTATGCAGACGTAGCGGACAATACTGCGGTAACAACCGACCTTGATACCGATTCGGCTTCTGTAAACGATACCAATTCCGAATTGCCCGATTATGTAGAATATACAAAATCGCACGGCGTTACCGATAAGGCTACTTCGGCTATTGATATCCCCGTTACCGATGTATACGCAGCAGACGGTGCAGCAGCCACCGTAAACGAAAACTCAATCAATTGGACCGATGGCGGTGATGGTACACTTACTTGGAATTTTGAAGTAAGCCAAACTGCACTCTACAACCTCAAGTTTCTGTGGAAACCCGCAGACAGCGGTGTAGATATTGAAATGGGTGTTATGATTGACGGTCAATACTTATTTGACGGTTCCGATGCACTTGTCCTTTCTCGTTTGTGGAAAAATGCCACAGAAGAGCCGCGTACCGATGATTCTAAAAACGAGTACGCACAAGAACAGGTAGAAATTGACGGCACTATTGAAACTGTATTGCGTGATTACGAAGGTGCGGTAATCAATCCGTTTGAATTTGCCCTTACAGCAGGTGCACATACTTTAACATTAGTAAAACCCGAACAGAACCTTACAATTGAAGGTATTAGTTTTATTCAACCCGAAACCGTAAAAAGTTATGCCGATGTTTCAGCAAACTACAACCTTAAAGAAGTAGACGCTGACATTATAACTCTTGAAGGTGAAAAGGCTGATGTTAAATCTTCTAACTCAATTATTCCTAAATCAAACAACAGCGATGCCGGTATGACACCGAGCGATAACTTCCTTACAAAAATCAACTATATAGGCGGTACATCGTGGTCAACATCAGGCAGTAGCATTTTATGGAATTTTGAAGTTGAAAAATCCGGCTACTACTACGTTAATTTACGTTACAAGCAAAGTGACCTTGTAAACGGTGTAAGTTGGCGTTGGCTCAAGATTGACGGCAAGACTCCTTTTGAAGAGGCTAAGTCGTTACAGTTCCCGTATGGTACAAGTTGGAAATATTATGATTTCTCAGATGCCGACAATAACCCTTACTACATTTATCTTGAAAAGGGTCCTCATACAATCTCTATGGAAGTAACCGTAGGCGGTATGTCGGACTATTTCTATGAACTTTCTAAACTTGTTGATATTTTGGGTGACGAATACATTAAGATCGTTATGATTACAAGTGAATCACCCGACCTTAACCGTGACTATGAACTTGACAAGCAAATCCCGGGATTCGTTGATACCTTAAAAGATCTCAGCGAACGTATGGGTAAACTTTCCGCAGATATGACAAGCGGAACAGGTAAGGCTTCACAGGCGGTTGCTTCTATCAATAATATGAAACGTGTTGTTGACAATATGATCAAGAGTACATATATTGCTCAACAATATGTATCAGAGTATTACACCAACTATACATCACTTAGTTCTTGGCTTTACGATATGATTGAAATGCCTTTGGCTATTGATCAAATTCAAATTGTTCCTTACGGCAAAGATCATAACAACACCAACGCTAACTTTTTTGTACAGTTAAAATATGATACTCTCCGTTTAATTTCATCCTTTACTAATGATTATTCACTTACAGCCACAGGTGCTGATAGTGATGAAAATACAATTCGTCTTTGGGTAAACTGGGGTCAAGATCAAGCCGCAGCACTCAATTCGCTTATTAAGGATTCATTTACACCTAATGAAGAATACTATTACAACGGTAAACCTATCAATGTTCAGGTTGAAATCGTTAACGCTTCACTTATTAATGGTATTCTTGCAGGTAACTTTCCTGATATGTCGCTTCAAATGGCAAGAACCGAACCTGTAAACCTTGGTATACGCGGTGCTTTGACCGACCTTAGACAGTTTGATGATTTTGATGAAATTATTACACGTTTCCAAAACGGTACCAATTTAGAAACAGGTGCAGTTGCTCCGTATGCATATAACGGTGAGGTTTTTGCTTTACCTGACACACAAAACTATATGCTTATGTTCTACCGTACAGACGTTTTGGAAAACTTAGGACTTGAAGTTCCTACCACTTGGGATGAATTCTTATATTGTGCAACAATTATTCAGCGTAACAATATGAACGTTTACATTCCTTACACACAAATTACTACCGCTACAACCGTTAACTCAGGTATTGGTAGTTTGCATCTTTATCCAACACTTATGTGGCAAAAAGGTCTTTCAATTTACAATCAAGAAGGTAATGCAACCGATATTACAAATACCGCTGCATTAGATGTATTTGAAACTTGGACCAATATGTATTTAGAGCATGACTTCTTAAAAGAGGCTGACTTCTACAACCGTTTGCGTGTTGGTGTTATGCCGCTCGGTATTGCACCTTACAGTACTTATATGACACTTTACTCTACCGCTCCCGAAATCAGAGGCAGATGGGGTGTTGCTATGGTACCGGGTACCGCAGATGATGAAGGCAACATTAACTATTCTGTTGCAGGTTCTGGTACAGGTTGTGCAATTATTGAAAAATCAAGCAAAAAAGAACAAGCATGGCAATTCTTGAAATGGTGGACTTCTACCGAAACTCAAACAAGATACAACCGTAACCTTGAATCAATCCTCGGTATGATCGGTCGTAACGCCGTTTCTAACGTTGAAGCATTCAACAATCTTGCTTGGGATAAAGAAGATCTTGCAGTTCTTAACAGTCAATGGCAACAAGTTAACGAAGTACAGGAAGTACCGGGTTCTTACGACGTTACACGTTCAATAGATCAGGCTTTCTGGTCGGTTCTTGAAGATAATGCCAAGGTTAAAGATGCCGTTACAAAATGGTCTAAATCTGCTGATAAAGAAATTCAGCGTAAAATTGAAGAATACAATTAAGAAAGGGGAGAGCATTTGTGTTTAAAAACAAAAACAATACAGCAGATACTATGCCTGCTGCATCTAAAAAGTTAAAAAGACAATCATCACATGATAAACTTGTGACCGAGCATATTCCTATGGTTATAATGCTCGCTCCCTTTATGATTTTCTTTTTCGTGTTCACTATTTTGCCGATTTTTGCATCTATAGCATTTAGTTTCACTTCATATGATATGATTTCAAGTGCAAAATTCATCGGTATAGACAACTATCGCCGTATGTTTGTTGAAGATGCTACATTCAGCGTTACATTAAGAAACACATTAATTTTCGCAATAATTTCAGGTCCGTTAGGTTTCTTGCTTTCATTCGTTTTGGCATGGTTCGTTAACGAATTTACACCTAAGGTTCGTGCATTGCTTTCATTTATGTTCTATGCACCTTCTCTTGTTGGTAACGCATACTTCATTTGGAAAGTTGCTTTCAGTGGTGACAGTTACGGTTATATAAACAGTTTCTTGTTATCATTCGGTATTATAACCGAACCTATTGTATGGTTAAAAACAGAAGCCTACCTAATGACAATTGTAATTATTGTTCAGTTATGGCAGAGTATGGGTGTATCCTTCCTTTCAAACATTTCAGGTTTGCAAAACGTTAGCCGTGATATGTACGAAGCAGGTGCCATTGACGGTATCAGAAACCGTTGGCAAGAATTACGTTACATAACTCTTCCTGCTATGCAACCTATGCTTTTGTTTAGTGCGGTTATGCAAATTCAAAGTGCATTTAGTGCAAGCACTATTATGATTGAACTTGCAGGTTACCCAAGTAAAGGCAACGCAGTTGATACCATTGTATCGCTTATGACCGATATGGCGTCAACACGTTACGAACTCGGCTATGCATGTGCAATGTCAGTTGTATTGTTCATTATGATGGTTGCCGCAAGATTACTTGTTGGTAAAGTGCTTAAATTATTTGAGAAGTGAGGTGACTGCAGTGACTACTATTAAACGATATTTTCAAGATAGACGTGCTAAAAAATCTGCAGTCAAACGCTATACACGTTCAACCGCAGGTAACATTACATTAGTATTATTTTTGGTGGCTGGCGGCTTATTCTCAATGCTTCCGCTTATCTATTGCGTATGCACATCATTAAAACCGCTTGATGAACTTCTTATCTTCCCACCTAGATTTTTTGTTCACCGCCCAACAATAGGCAACTATACAATTTTGCCTGACCTTATGTCTTCGCTTACTGTTCCGCTTTCACGTTATGTATTCAACAGTTTGTTTACAACCTTGTTTACAACCTTTATTTACATAATGGTTGCTCTTATGGCGGCGTATGCAATTTCTAAAGGTACATTTAAAGGTCGCAATGCGATTTTCTGGACAGTTCAGTTTGCTCTTATGTTTAACGCATACACATTGGCTGTTCCGCAATATTTAATCTTTTCAAAATTAGGTCTTATTGACACATATTGGATTTATATCTTGCCGCCTATGGCATCAACAATGGGTGTGTTCTTGGGTAAACAGTATATCGAAGGTTACGTACCCGATGCATTACTCGAAGCGGCTAAAATTGACGGTGCTAACCAATTCAAAGTGTTCTGGTCAATTGTATTGCCAACCATTAAGCCTATTTGGCTTACACTTTTACTTTTCACTTTCCGTGATATTTGGTCAATGGTTCCTTCAGGCAAAATATTCTCTGAAGAATTAAAAATATTGCCTCAGGTAGTAACTCAAATTACTGCAGGCGGTACTGCCCGTGCGGGTTCTGCAATGGCGGTTACCGTAATTATGATGATACCTCCTATAATTGTCTTCCTTGTTTCGCAAAGTTCAGTTGCCGAATCAATGAGCAGTGCAGGTATTAAGGAATAATTTATCAAATATTCATAAGGAGATGAAATCAGTGAAAAAAACGTTATGTCGTCTTTTTACTGTGATTTTGGCTATATGTTTAGTTGCAGGTGCCATAACAGTTTCGGCTGCTGCCCCTACAGACAGTTATACCTACTGGACTAACGTTGGCGAAAAACGTAAAGACATATACGGCAAAGCCATGTATGACGTTGAAACCGTTATTAACGTTGCCGATTTAGGTATTCCGAAATTCACAGAAATTAAAAGTATGTGTAAAGATGATGACAACAATTTATACATACTCGATGCAAATTCACGAATTGTTATTTTAGATAGCAATTACAATTTGGTTAGCGATTTAGGTTTGATTGACGGTACAATCAGTTACCAAAACGCAAAAGGTATTTATTATGACGACGGTGTAATTTATATTTGTAACACCGAAGGTGCAAATATTTATATGATTAATTCGGCAGGTGAGTTGATTGATACAATCACATTGCCCGAATCAAATCTTATACCAGATGATTTTACATTTAAACCCACACAGATTACGCGTGATGATCACGGTTATATGTATGTTGTAAGTGAGGGTTGCTATTACGGTGCATTGCTTTACGCACCTGACAGATCTTTCTTGGGCTTTTACGGTGCAAACACCGTTAGTGCGTCGTTATCATCGGTTCTTACAAACATTTCAAACCGTTTGTTCCCGAATGCTGAAAAGCACGCAAACTCAATCAAAAAATTACCTTACTCTTTTGTAGATATTACAATTGACAATGAAGGCTTTATCTATACTTGTAACGGTTATACCGAACTGTCTTCGTCAGAACGTAATGCTCAAATACGTAGATTAAGTCCCGGTGCAGGTACTAACATTTTAAATGCAAAGGTTAATTTTACCGATACCGATATTTTGTGGGTAGGTAACTTCTTTAAACAAGATATTTGCGATATCGACATTGACTCTAACGGATTTATTTACGCTTTAGAGTCAAGATACGGTAAAGTATTTATTTACGATAGCGACTGTCACGTTCTTAACGTGTTCGGCGGTGGTATGGGTGAAGCAGATCAAGTAGGTACTTTTTCAAATGCCAACGCTATGGTTATTACAAATGACGGTGACCACATTTTAGTTTCCGACACAAGTACTAACTTTATTACAGTTTTTGGTGTTAACGAATACGGTAAACAGGTAAAACACCTTGACGCTCTTACAATCAACGGTCATTACGATCAAATCAAAGAGGGTTGGGAAGACGTTTTAAAACAAGACTCTAACAGTCAGGTTGCTTATAGCGGACTTGCCAACGCATACTTAGAAGAAGAGGATTATGATACCGCTCTCTATTATGCAAAATTAGGTTATGACCGCGACACATATGCAGTTGCTTTTGAATATGTACGTAAAGATTTTGTAAGTGATAACTTTACTTGGATTTTCATTATAGTTGTTGTTTTGGTTATCGGCATTATTGCATTTATGTTTATAACCAATAAGAAAAAGTTTGTATTTATTAAAAACAAATCTTTAAATCTTATGCTTACCACTATGGTGCATCCGTCAAATAACTTTACCGATATTAAAGAAAAGCAGTTAGGTTCTATACCTCTATGTATATTGCTTATTGTGCTTTACTACGTTGTTACTGTACTTAAAACTTTGGCAGGCGGTTTCTTGTTTACCAAGTTTGATCCTACATCGTTCAACAGTATTTTGGTACTTGTACGTTCAGTGGGTCTTGTTGTTTTGTGGATTGCTGCAAACTGGCTCGTATGTACATTGCTTGGCGGTAAAGGTAAGTTAAAAGAAATTACAGTTGTTACTTGCTACAGTTTACAACCGCTCATTTTAGAAGGTGTACTCTACATTATACTTTCTAACGTTATGTTGCCTGATGAAGCAGGATTCCTTAGCATTTTATCTGTAATAGCACTTATTTATGCAGGTCTTATGCTTATTATGGGTATGCTTAAAATTCACGATTATTCTATGGGTAAATTCTTATGGACTACATTGCTCACCGTACTCGGTATGGCAATCATCGTGTTCTTAATTATTATGCTTATTATACTTATTCAGCAATTCGGTGCGTTTATCGTAACCCTTGTTTCTGAATTAACAACCATTTAAGAAGGAGGAATAGATTTATGAGTAAAAAAATTATAAGTTTCTTGTTATGTTTATTTCTCCTACTTACATTAACCGCTTGCGGCGGCAATGATTTTGTTCCGTCACAAAAATCTTTCAACAAAGATGTTAAATCTTCGGCTCCTACAGAAGATGATATTATCGTGTCGGGTGATAAATACACTTTGAATTACGACGCATCAACGGGCGGCGTTTATTTAACCGATAATGTTACAGGCACTATGTGGGAAGTTTGCCCCACATCTTCAAGTGAAGGCGAACTTGACTCTTTGGGTATGCCTGTAAGACAGCATGGTTTTCCGCAATCTGTACTTGAAGTCGGTTATATGGATACCTCAATAAACGGCGGCGGTAATATGGCTGTTACAACCTATGACAGTGTAATTGATACAGGCCGTATGGTTTACAAACCCATTGAAAACGGTGTAACTATTGAGTATTATTTTGATTCTCAAGAGTTTATGATTCCTGTTGACTATGTTCTTTGTAACGATTATTTAAGTATTTCGGTTGACTCAACCAAAATACAGGAAAATGACCTTCGCATTACCTACGTTTCGCTTACACCATTCTTGTGCTCGGTAGAAAACGACGTTGAGGATTCATATTTGTTTATTCCTTCAGGTTCCGGTGCTTTGATTGGTAACCAATCATTCAATGACCAAGGTATAGTTTATAAATCATACGTCTACGGCGACGATTTAACTATGGAAGAACAGTATTCTCCTACCAACGAAACTGCTGTAAGACTTCCAGTATACGGTTATAAAACAGGTAATCGCGGTGGCTTTGCCATTATTGACAGTGGTGCCGATGCTGCATTAATGACTACCACTTCTGGTAACACAAGTTATAAATTCTCGGCAATTTATCCTGCATTCCAACTTCGCGGATATACAACCCACTTGGCAAAATCTTTCAACTCTAAGAGAGAGTCAAACATTTATCCCGAAAATATGATTGAGGGTGTTTTCTCAATCCGTTTCTATCCTTTAAGTGACGATACAGCAAATTACAGTTCTATGGCTGATGTTTATCGTGACTATCTTGTAAAAGAAAAAGGACTTACCGAAACTACCGAAGACAAGGCCATGAGTGTTACCCTTATCGGTGGTACCGAAATTACAAAGTCTTTCTTAGGTATACCTTATAAAACTTTGTATGCTACAACAACACTCGATGAAGCAAACACCATTACTACCGAAATTTCCGAAAAAGTTGACCGCCTTGCAGTTAAACTTAAAGGCTTCGGTTCAACCGGTGTTGATATTGGTAAAATAGGCGGCGGATATTCTTTAAACGGTAATATCGGTAACGCTTCACAACTTAAATCACTTGCTTCACTTTGCAATACAAATAAGGTAGATTTGTATATGGATTATGACCTTGTAAGATTTAACGCTTCGGGTTCAGGCTTCAGTTATTTTGGCGATGCCGTTATGAACAGTGGTGTTATCAAGGCAGACCAATATGTTTTTGATAAAGCGTTAAGAGGTAACGATGAAGATAACATCTACCGTCTTTTAAGACCTACTTGCTTTAGCGATGCCGTTTCAAAAGCGGTTTCAAAAACAAGCGATTGGACTTTAAACGGCATTTCACTTGAAACACTTTCTACACTTTCTTACTCGGATTATTCCGATTACAGTTCTACCGTTGATTACAATTCAAAACACGGTTTTGAAGATGCTGTTTCTAAGGCAATTTCTCAAATTGCTGATAAAAATCAAAAGTTTATGGCTACCGATGCTAACGCATATGCCGCAACCGTAGCAGATATTATTGTAGATACACCTACATCTTCCGATAACGGTTATGCTTTCATTGAAACCGTACCTTTCTACTCAATGGTATTTAAAGGCTATGTTCCTATGACAAGCGAATCAATAAATCTTGCAACATCTTCTCAAAAAGCATTGTTAGGTGCAGTTGAGGGCGGTTTAGGTCTTAACTACACAATTACAAACAACTGGAGCAACGAACTCATCAATGCACTTTATCCTTATTTCTACAGCACATCTTACTCTGCTGTTAAGGAAGACATTATTGAAACATATAATTCACTTGCTGGCTATTACGATAGCATTAACGGTGCAAAAATTGTTTCAAACACTGTGCTTGATTCGGGTGTACATTGCACACAGTTTGACAATGGTGTTTCGGTTTACGTAAACTACAATTCTTCTGCTTATCAATCACCCGTTGGTGAAATTGGTGCTTGTAACTATATTATTTTAGGAGGTGCAGAATAATGAAGACAAGTCTTAAAAGAAATCGCGGTATTGAAGAGTTAAAGTCACGCTACGGTTTAATGTTTATTTTGCCGTGGATAATCGGTCTTATAGTATTTTTCTTCGTTCCGATAATTCAGTCTGTTATTTATTCATTTTGTTCTGTTGTTATCACCTCCGACGGCGTTAAAACAACTTGGGTAGGTCTTGAAAACTACACCGAAATTTTAAAGCGTGACCCTAACTATATGAACTATTTAAAAGAGGCGATAGGTGAGTTTGCATATTCATTGCCTATAATTTTGGTTCTTAGTTTGATTTTGGCTATGGTGCTTAATCAAAAATTCCGCGGTCGTGTATTTTTCCGTGCATTGTACTTTTTACCTGTTATAATCGCTACAGGTAAGGTTATGGGTTACATATTTATGACCACTGATGAAGACCTTTCGAGTATGGGTGTTTCGGGTGGTATGGCATCGGGTCTTATCAGCGTAGAAGACCTTACCGATGCACTTAATATGGGTACTGAAATAGCCGAGTTTGTTTCTAATGCGATCAACAACATATTCAACCTTGTTTGGTCTTGCGGTATACAAATAGTTTTGTTTATTGCAGGTTTGCAGTCAATACCAAGCCATTTGTACGAAGCGTCAAAGGTTGAAGGTGCTACCAAGTGGGAGGAATTTTGGTTTATCACATTCCCGATGCTTTCACGTATTACGTTGCTCGTAGGCGTGTTTACGATGGTTGAATTGTTTATTAACGAACGTTCACCTATGATTGAACAGGTTTACGGCAGAATGCGTGGCGGTCAGTACGATATTCCTTCTGCTATGATTTGGTTCTACTTTATAATTGCCGTTGCAATTATGGGCATTGTTATGTTTGCGTTTATTAAATTTATTATGAAACGCTATGATTCTTAAGAAGGGAGGCTTGAGATAATATGAAAAATCCGTTAAAAAATGTTTCTGAAGCCGACCGTCTTAAAGCACTTAAATATGCTAAAACAGGAACAAGTGTTGTTTATTCTATATTCAGATATGCATTGCTTATTTCAATCGGTTTTATAATTATTTACCCGCTTTTGTATATGATTGTTACTTCAATAATGAGTCCGGCGGCTTACAACAACTCAACACGTGTTTGGATTCCTACCGAATTAAATATTGTAGACAACTATTCAAAAGCAATTGAAGCATTAAGTTACGGTACTGCTTTACTTAGTACAATTAAATACGAAGTTATAAGTGCTTTGCTTGAAGTTGCTTCGTGTGCGATTATCGGTTACGGTTTTGCAAGATTTAACTTTAAAGGCAAAAAAATCTTTACTGCAATTTTGTTCCTTACAATTCTTGTACCCGATATGATGGTTTTAATTCCGCGAATGGTTAACTATTCTAACCTCGACTTTTTGTACATTGGTACAGGCATTGAAAAATGTGTACAGGCAATAGGTAATTTATTCGGTGCCGATTGGTCGGCTTTCGACATAACACCAAAGGTTGTTAATACAGGTTGGACAATGTGGTTACCTTCAATTTTGGGTGTAGGTTTGCGTTCGGGTGTATTAATTTACATCTATATTCAGTTCTTTACAGGCTTACCTCGTGAACTTGAAGAGGCTGCTTGGGTTGACGGTGCAGGTCCGTTCAAAACATTCTTGCGTATTGCAATTCCGTCATCAAGTGTTGTTATTATTACAGTTACTGTATTCTCACTTATTTGGCACTGGAACGACTCATTACTTTCGGGTATGTATTTGACAAGCAATTATCCGCTAGCGAGCGGTCTGTCAAATATTGAGGCGTATTTGGTTCAAAAATGGGCAATTTACCTCACTGCTGGTACACCTCAAGGTGCTTCAATACTTATGGCGTCATGCTTACTCTTTATTGTTCCTATGCTTATATTCTATATGTTTATACAGCGTGGATTTATCGAAAGTGTTGACCGTGTAGGTATTACAGGTTAATTTATTAAAACACATACGGTTTTTACCGTATGTGTTTTTTACAAGTAAAAAAAATTAAAAAAGTATAAAATTTTAATAAATTGTGTTGACTTTTGGTACAAAAATATATATAAT
>CAZUYL010000042.1:0-11511 GCA_964624945.1 uncultured Ruminococcus sp.
ATTAAACACCTTTATAATTAATATAATCTATTTCAACATATAAAAAGACTTGGAGTAAATCTCCAAGTCTTTTTAATTTTATAACCTTAAATAATTACTTATTAAGTGCTTCGTTTACTGCAACTGCACAAGCAACGGTCATACCAACCATTGGGTTGTTACCTGCACCGATAAGACCCATCATTTCAACGTGAGCAGGAACAGAAGAAGAACCTGCAAACTGTGCGTCAGAGTGCATACGGCCCATAGTGTCGGTCATACCGTAAGAAGCGGGACCTGCAGCCATATTATCGGGGTGAAGTGTACGACCTGTACCGCCGCCCGATGCAACAGAGAAGTATTTTTTACCCTGCTCGATACATTCTTTTTTGTAAGTACCTGCAACAGGATGCTGGAAACGAGTCGGGTTAGTTGAGTTACCTGTAATAGAAACGTCAACGCCTTCTTTGTGCATAATTGCAACGCCTTCACGAACATCATCAGCACCGTAGCAACGAACCTTTGCACGTTCGCCGTTAGAATATGCGGTTTCGTTCACAACGGTAAGTTCGCCTGTAAAGTAGTCAAACTTAGTTTGAACATAGGTAAAGCCGTTAATACGTGAAATAATTTGTGCGGCATCTTTACCAAGACCGTTAAGAATTACACGAAGGGGTTCTTTACGAGCCTTGTTAGCACTACGTGCAAGACCGATAGCACCTTCAGCAGCAGCAAAAGATTCGTGACCTGCAAGGAATGCGAAACATTTTGTTTCTTCACGTAAAAGCATTGCACCCAAATTACCGTGGCCTATACCAACCTTACGGTCATCGGCAACCGAACCGGGAATACAGAAAGACTGCAAACCAAGACCAATTTTTTCAGCGGCTTCAGCAGCAGATGATACCTTATCTTTAATTGCTATTGCACAACCTACAATGTAAGCCCAAGCAGCGTTTTCAAAACAGATAGGCTGAGTGTTTTTAACTATATTGTAAGCATCAACACCTGCATCATCGCAGATTTGTTTTGCTTCTTCAATAGAAGAAATGCCGTGTTTGCTGAGTTCTGCATTAATTTGGTCAATTCTTCTCTCATAACTTTCAAATAATGGCATAGTCTGTTACCTCCCTATTATTCTTCACGGGGGTCGATGAGTTTAACAGCGTCATCAACACGTCCGTACTGGCCGCTGGCTTTTTCAAGAGCCTCGTTAGCGTCCATACCTTTTTTGATCATTTCCATCATTTTACCAAGGTGAACAAACTTGTAACCGATAATAGTGTCATTTTCATCAACGGCACATTTTGTGATGTAACCTTCAGCAAGTTCAAGGTAACGAGGACCTTTAACCTTTGTTGCGTAGGTTGTACCTGTTTGTGAACGCAAACCTTTACCAAGGTCTTCAAGACCTGCACCGATCGGCAAACCGTCTTCACTGAAAGCGGTTTGTGTACGGCCGTAAACAATTTGCAAGAAAAGTTCACGCATAGCGGTGTTGATAGCATCACAAACCAAGTCGGTGTTGAGTGCTTCAAGCAAGGTTTTGCCAACCAAAATTTCAGATGCCATAGCAGCAGAGTGAGTCATACCCGAACAGCCGATTGTTTCAACCAAAGCCTCTTCGATAACGCCTTCTTTAACGTTAAGGCTCAATTTGCAGGCACCCTGTTGAGGTGCACACCAACCGATACCGTGTGTAAGACCTGAAATGTCTTTTACTTCTTTTACCTGTACCCATTTACCCTCTTCAGGAATAGGAGCAGGACCGTGATATGCACCCTTTGCAAGTGGGCACATATTTTGTACTTCATGTGAGTAGTTCATTGATATGTAACTCCTTTCAAAATTTCATACAAGGTTATTATATCAGTTTTTTGTTAAAAAAACAATAGCAAATTACAGTTTTCGACAAATATTGTTGGGTTAAATTATATTTTTAATCCAAGAGCCGTGTTTTACAAAAATGAAACCTAAAATGCACTTTATAAAGTTAAGCGATTGACATATAAAATACACGGTTATTATGCTAAGCGTGGTGTAGTTTATTAAAAGCATAGCCGCCGTTACGGTTACTGCCCAAACAAAAAAACTGTCAAAAATTAAGGTGATTATTACCTTGCCGCCCGAACGCAATGTAAAGTAAGATGCGTGTGCAAATGCATCTATAGGCATAGTAAGTGCGGTTATTTGCATAAGTGTGGTGGCAATGCTTTTTGCGTTGTCACTTATGTTGTAAATCGATGGGATAAAAATTGCACATACGGCGTAAATAACTGCAATAATACTGCTTACAAAAACCGAAAACGCTATAGATTTATAAGCGGTGTGCTTAATTTCTTGCTTGTGTTTGCCGCTGCCCAAATCGTGACCTAAAATTATGCCTATGGCAGTACCAACCGCCATAAAAGCAACCGAAAACACGTTAAAAAACGTTTGTGAAATATTGTTTGCGGCAACAACGTCGAGTCCGCGTTGCGAATAACAACCGTTAACAGTTGCAATACCCGAAGCCCACAACGCTTCATTTACCATAAGGGGCATACCTTTTTTGAAAATATCACGTATAAGTGTTAAAGATACATAGGGGCTTTTCCAACCGTCAAGAATAAAACGGCATTTTTGTTTTTTAATAAATGTGAAAACAATTAAAAATCCAAGTTCGGCAAAACGAGATACAACCGTTGCAATGGCGGCACCGTCGGCATTAAGTTTAGGTGCACCGAATTTTCCGAAAATTAGCATATAGTTAAGCGATATATTAACTACAACGGCTAAAATGCCTGCAATCATAGGTGCTGTGCTTTGACCTGTTTCACGCAAGGTACTGCCGTAGCATTGCGATATTGTGTAGGGAATAAGACCTACAAGCATTATAAACAGATAACTTTTTGCAAATTTAAGTGACTGTGCGGCAAGTAGGGGGTTGTCTTCGGTGTTTAAGTAAAGCGATATTAAAGTTTCGCTTTTAAAACAGAATAGAACAATTCCGAGTAGGGCAAGCAGAGTGCAAAAAATAACCTTAAATCTGAAAGTTTGCTTTACACCCTCAAAATCACTTTTGCCGAAATATTGAGCGGTAAAAATACCCGCACCCGAAATAGCACCGAAAACGCACAGGTTAAACACAAAAAGCAACTGGTTTGAAACGGCAACACCTGTTGATTCTGCCTGACCTACCGTGCCGACCATTACATTATCGAGCATATTTACAAAGTTTGTAATTCCCTGTTGCACCATAATGGGAATCATAAGTGAAAAAATACGTTTGTAAAACGCTTTATCACCGATAATTTTGTTAAACATAAAATTCTCCTCAAAAAATTTAATTGTATTAAGCAAAGTGTGATTTTAACATATATTGCGGCATAATGCAACAAAAACAGACAAGAAAAATTTTCTTGCCTGTTTTTGCATTACTATATAATAAAGAAAAAAAGAAAGGCTAACCTAAATAAACAAAATAAAGCGGTTAATTACATACTTACGGTTTAGTTTAAGCACGGTGTTTTTCGGGGTAGTAAGATTTTACAACCTTGTTACCGCCGCGAATAACTTTAAAACGGCGGCGACGAATAAGCACCGCAAGTTTTTCTTCAAAAGCGATGAATTTATTTTCGTTTAAAACTGCCCAAATTGCAAAGGCAACCAACAATGTTTCAAATAAAGTAACTAAAGTTCCTGAAAAAGTCATAATTTTCCTCCACCGAACAAATGTTCGTTTTCTGTAATTTTATTATAATCAAACACCGCATATTTGTCAAGTGTTTTTTACAAAATTAATTTTAGCGGTTTGGGTGTCCAAAAAAACTCCCTTTGAATAATGAGTTTCAAAAAAAACGAATATTTTTACTTTTATTTTGTATATCTATGTCGGATATTTATTAATTTATATTATTTTGCAACCTTTTCACACAGGTCAGCTGTGGCGGTGTATGAAGTTACGTCTAAAACCGTTTCGCCGTCAATTTGCAGTGCAACGGGGCGGTCAAACTCAACCGATATATTTTTGCCGTGTAAAACGTCAACATATTTTGTGTGTTTTACGTGTTTACCGCTGAATATAGACGGAAAAATCATAAGCGTTTTAACTTTTGATTTGTTGTGAAAAACCATTACCGATAATTCACCGCTGTTGCGTGTTTGATTGGGGGTTGGCATCATACCGCCGCCGTAAAATCTGCCGTTCATAGTAGGGGCAAGCCAAACGTTTTTGTATGTATGTGTAACGCCGTCTACGGTAACGGTAGCAGCCGTAGGTTCGTAGTGAAACAAAAGCCCTTTAATTGCTATTGCGGTGTAATTCACATTTTTGGTTGAATTTTGTTTTAAAATGTCTCCCACTTCACAGCAGTAACCGTCAATACCGTAACCTATGCCGTTTACAAAGCGGTATTTTTTGTTTTTAACATTTACAGACGGCAAGTTTTGTAAATATTTTGTAATTTCAAACGGTGGGCAATTTTCACTAAAGCCGAAATCTTTGGCAAAATCGTTACCTGTTCCGTTTGGAAAATAGAGTATTTTATTTTTAATTTCAATATTTTCGATATTATTTGCAAATTTGTTGAGTGTTCCGTCACCGCCTGCCAAAATGATGTAATCGTCGGGTTCAAGGTTTGTAAAAAACAGACGGTAATCGGTGATTTTTGTAACGTCGATATATTTTACGTCATCGGATATAGAGTTTTCTGTGTTTTTAATGCTTTTTAACGGGTCACCGTTTCCTGCTTGTTTGTTGTAGATTATAAATGCTGTCGGCATAATACACCTCTTGTTTTAAGTTTTGACCTGATTATAAAGGTGTTTTTGCAATTTAATTTCAACTAAAAGTCAACCTTTGTTGAAAAAAGAAAAATACAGGCGTATTCTGTTGAAAACACCTGTATTCAAGTATAGTTTATAAATTGTAGAGCGTAACCGTAAATTTGCAACCACCCGTGTCAATATTTTCGGCTGTTATTTCACCGCCGAATATTGTGAGTATTCTTTTAACCAACGCAAGACCTAAACCGTTGCCTTCGGACTTGTGAGAGGTATCTGCCTGATAAAATTTATCAAAAAGGTGTTTTTCTGCATCGTCCGAAATGCCGACACCTTGGTCGGTTACGGTAAAAACAAAACTGTCACCGTGGTTGCAAAGTTTTATTTTTACGGTTTGACCGAATTCCGAAAATTTTATGGCGTTGCTTATAAGATTGCTCCAAACGTGACGCATTAAATTTTCGTTTCCGTTATATACGGCATCGTCTAATTCAACGTCGAGTTCAATGTTTTTTGCGGTCCAGTCAGGTTCTAAGTCAAGAATGGACTCCCTTATTTGTTCATCTAAACTGTAGGGTTGCTTTTTGCTTGGTATAGACTGATTTTCTATTTTTGAAAGCAGTAAAATATTGCTTACAAGCGACGATAGACGATGTGTATTGAAAAGTATTTTTTCAATGTACACCTGTTGTTGTTCGGTGTCGAGTTTATTGCATCCTTGCAGCAGAGTAGAGTAGCCTTCAATGGCGTTGATGGGCGTTTTTATTTCGTGTGATACATTTGAAACAAAGTCACTTTGCAATACCTCGGTGGCACTTAACTCTTTTGTCATCATATTAAAACCGTTATAAAGTTCACGTATCTCGCCCGAAGTATACTTGTTTGTGTCGAGCCTTACCGTAAAATCACCGTTTGCAACCTTTTCCATAGCGGTTTGCAGTTTTTTTATGGGGTTAAAAAACATTTTAGAGGTAAAAAACGTGGCAATGCTGCCTGTTATTAAGGTTACAATAATTACCTCTAAAATTGTGGGAACACTCCAATTTTTTATAAGCGTTTTTCCAATTTGGTCAATCAAAAATGCAAGACCTGTGCATAATAACAGTTCAAGTTGAACGGTTATTATCATACGCACACGCAGGGTAAGACGTTTTTTATCGGGTTGTTTTTGGCAGTTTTTCATTGTTTTACCACCTTATAGCCCACGCCACGCATTGTAACTATTTTAAAATCAGAATTATCTTTAAAGCGGTCACGCAGTCTGCCTATATGCACATCTACCGTGTGGGCATCACTTTCGCTGTCGTAACCCCACACCTCATCCATTAACTGTTGACGAGTAAATATTCTGCCTGGGTAAGATGCGAGTTTATAAAGCAGCATAAACTCTTTTTGCGGCAAAACAGTTTCTCCGTTTTGGTCGGTTACGGTAAATGTATCGCACATAAGCACCGTTTTGCCTAAAGTTTGCTTGCGTTCGCTTATCATTTGTGCACGTCGCAAAAGAGCCTGCACCCTTAACACCATTTCGTTTACGTTTATGGGTTTTACCATATAATCATCAGTACCCGAAACAAAGCCTTGACGCATATCGTCAAAAGCATCTTTGGCGGTAATCATTAAAACTGGTGTTGTGTTGCCTGCCTCACGCAGTTGGCTTACCAATTCGTAGCCGTCGGTTTGGGGCATCATAATATCGGATATTATAAGGTCAAAATATTCGTTATCAACAGCCGCAAGAGCCTGTGCACCGTCGCCAACCTCTTTTACAGTGTAGCCGTTTTTGATAAGCACGTGTGCAAAAAGGCGGCGAAGTTCGGTATCGTCTTCGGCGATTAATATTTTAAGCATAGATAATCTTCCTTAAAAATTATTAAAGCATAAGTGTACAGATAAGGTTGCTTATTTCGGACGGGTTTTCAATATTCATACCGCTTACAAGACGTGCTTGTGCGTAAAGAATTTTGCTGTAGGTGGCAAGTTTTTCTTTGTCGGTATCAAACAGTTCTTTAATTTTTGCCGAAATAGGATGTTCAAGGTTAATTTCAAGCACCAATTCTGCCTTTACGGTTCCGTTTTCGTTACCGGGCATATTGTTGAGTATTTTTTCCATACCCATAGAAACGGCACCTTCGCTTGAAAGACTTACGGGGTGATTTTTAAGTGTGTTTGTAAAACGCACTTTTGTAACGTTGTCGCCAAGACTTTCTTTTATGAAATTAAACATTTCTTCTGCGGATTTGTTTTCAGATTCGAGTTTTTGTTTTTCTTCATCGGTGGCAAGGTCAAGATTTTCTTTACAAACGTTTAAAAATTCTTTTTCGGAGTAAGTGTGCAACATTTGAAGGGCAAATTCGTCAACGTCATCGGTTAAATAAAGAACTTCGTATCCGTGGCTTATAACAGATTCAACCTGTGGTAACAAGGATATTTTTTCGGCATTTTCGCCTGTTGCGTAATAAATTTTGGATTGCTCTTCACCCATACGTGCTACGTATTCTTTAAGTGTTGTATATTTGCCTTCAAATGAACTTTTAAATAAAATAAGGTCTTGCAAAAGTTGCTTGTTAATACCGTAACTTGAGTATATACCCCATTTTAACTGATTGCCGAAAGCGGCAAAAAACTTTTCGTAATTTTCACGCTCTTTATCAAGCATTTTTGAAAGTTCCGATGCAATCTTTTTTTCGAGTGCTTTTGCAATGATTTTTAATTGACGGTCTTGCTGTAAGGTTTCACGCGAAATATTAAGTGAAAGGTCAGAACTGTCTACCAAACCTCTTACAAAACTGAAATGGTCGGGCAAAAGGTCTTTACATTTTTCCATAATCATAACGCCGCTTGAATAAAGTTGTAAACCTTTTTCAAAATCTTTGGTGTAAAAATCAAACGGAGCGTGTGAGGGGATAAACATTAACGCTTCGTAGTTTGATGTACCCTCTGTTTTTTGGCGTATTACTTTAAGCGGTTCTTCGTAATCGAAGTATTTATCTTTATAAAACTGAGAATATTCTTCTTCGCTCACGTCAGATGCAGACTTTTTCCAGATAGGAATCATACTGTTGAGTGTTTCGTCTACGGTATGAATTTCATATTCGTTTTCACTGCCCTCTTTTAAATGCGAGTGCTGGCATACCATACGAATAGGATAGCGTATGTAATCGCTGTATTTTTTAATAAGTGATTTAATTTTATACTCTTCTAAATAGTCGCTGTATTTTTCGTCATCGGTATCGGGTTTAATGTAGAGTATTATTTCGGTGCCGTAGGTGTCTTTTTCGCATTCGGTTAGGGTGTAGCCGTCTGCACCGCTTGATTCCCAACAATATGCCGAGTCAGAACCGTAAACCTTGCTTTTAACGGTTATTTTTTCAGCAACCATAAATGCCGAATAAAAACCTACACCGAATTGACCTATAATGTCGATTTCTTCACCTTTTTTGTTATCGGGATTGTTTTTAAAATCAAATGAACCGCTTTTTGCGATTGTGCCGAGGTTGTTTTCGAGTTCTTGGTTTGTCATACCGCAGCCGTTGTCGGCAATGGTGAGTGTGCGGTTTGGTTTATCGACGGTTATGCGAATTTCGTAATCCGAAGCGGTAAGTGTTACCGAATTGTCGGTAAGCGATCTGAAATGCAATTTATCTATAGCATCGCTTGCGTTAGATATAAGTTCTCTCAAAAAAATTTCTTTATTGGTGTAAATTGAGTTTACCATCATATCCAAAAGTTTTTTTGATTCGGTTTTAAATTGTTTTTTTGCCATACAGAATTACCTCTTTGTGTTTATTGTTAAATGTCGGTGCATAAAATTAACAGAAATGCACCACCTATATAATACAATTTTATTTACAAAATTTCAACTTATAATCAAATAAAGTTCAACGTTTGTTGAATTTTATTTGAAGAATAATTGACTTTGAAATTTTATAATTGTATTATTAATATGTATAATATCGGGAGTGTGTGATTGTGAGCAAAAAAACAAAAAAACCGTTGCTTTTCAGAATTTTAAGGCGTATACTTATGTGGGTTTACCCGCAATATGAAATAGTAGGTCTTGAAAAATTACCGCAAGAACCGTCGGTGCTTGTGGGTAATCATTCGCAACTGCACGGCCCTGTTGCGTGCGAACTTTATTTTTCAGACAATTTTTATACTTGGTGCAACGCTCAAATGATGAACAAAAACGAAGTTCAGGCGTATGCATATCAAGACTTTTGGTCTCAAAAGCCTAAATACAGCCGTTGGTTTTATAAAGCGGTTTCATATTTAATTGTGCCGCTTTCGGTTCTTGTTTTCAACAACGCCAGAACAATACCCGTTTATCACGATAAAAGGGTAATAAAAACCTTTAAAACAAGTTTAAATCATTTAACAAACGGCGAAAACGTTATTATTTTTCCTGAATACTACAAAAAGCACAATAACATTTTGTACGATTTTCAAGAAGGCTTTATAGATATTGCAAAACTTTATTACAAAAAAACAGGCAAGCAACTTTCTTTTGTGCCGCTTTACATAGCACCTAAACTTAAAAAGATGTTTATAGGTGATGCGATTGAGTTTTCGGCTCAAAACACAGTTGAGGCGGAACGTGTACGCATTAAAAAAGAATTAATGGAGCAAATAACCGATATTGCAACAAGTTTGCCTAAACACACGGTTGTACCGTACCGCAACATACCAAAAAAGGAGTATCCTGAAAATATTAAGGGGGAGTAAGGTTGAAAAAACCTGTTGTAGATTACAAAAATTTTCGCCTTTCAAAAATTAATACGCCTGAATATTCGCACCTAAAACTGCTACTTGGTTGGGTGGGGTATTTTGTTTTGTATTTTCTTACCGAAAATCTAATACCGATTGAAAAATGCCACGTTATTCATTGCCGTCTTGATGATATAATACCCTTTTGTGAGTGGTTTTTAATACCCTACACGTTTTGGTATTTGTTAATAGCAATATCGCTTTTGTATTTTGCTTTGTACGATATTGACAGTTTTAAAAAATTGCAGACATATATAATAATCACGCAAATTGTTGCCATGGCGGTATACATAATTTATCCGAGTTGTCAAAATTTGAGACCGCAGGAATTTGTAAACGATAACCTTTTGACCGATGTATTAGGCTTTATTTACGCCTTTGACACAAACACAGGCGTTTGTCCGTCGTTGCATTGTGCCTATTCAATAGGTATTGCATCGGTTTGGGTTAAGGCAAAAAATGTTTCAAAAGCGTGGAAGATATTCACGGTGGTTGCCACAGTTCTTATTTGCCTTTCTACAATGTTTGTAAAACAACATTCGGCAGTTGACTTTTTTGCCGCAATACCCGTATGCATTTTGGCAGAAGTATTGGTGTTTAAGGTAATATATAAAAGTAAAAAACAATAACATAAAAACCGTCTGAAAATTTTGTTCAGGCGGTTTTATTACTTGAAAAATACGCGGTATTGGGGTATATTATTAACATATTATAAGACAGGGCGGTGCTTTTGTGAATATCAATATTAAAAACGTTGGAAAAACAAAACTTTATTATTTTAATAAGACCGATTCTACCAACACAAAGGCACGAAATTTTGCCCGAAACGGATGTGCCGAATTTACAACGGTTGCCGCATTAGAGCAAACCGACGGCAAGGGCAGATTGGGACGCAGTTTTTATTCAAAAAAAGGCGGAGTTTATTTTTCGGTTGTTTTAAGACCTGATTTTTCTTGCGAAGATGTACTTTTTATAACGGTTGCGGCGGCGGTATCGGTTTGCCGAATTATAGAAAAATATTCCGATAAAAAATGTCAAATTAAATGGGTGAACGATATCTACATAAATTCCAAAAAAGTTTGCGGAATATTGACAGAGGGTGAGTTCGGCGAAAATCAAAAATTTAATTTTGCCGTTTTGGGTGTTGGCATAAATCTGTTTGCACCTAAGGGCGATTTTCCTGCAGAATTGCCGCTTGCCGACAGCGTTTTTGAAAAGAGTGACAGTTCAGTTTTTTCAAAAAGATTTAAAAAACGCATTATAAAAGATTTTTTAAACGAATTTGCGTTGCTTTATAAAAATTTTGATAAAAAAGATTTTGTTTTAGAGTATGCCGACCGTTCTTTTTTAAACGGAAAAACAATAACCTATGTTAAATGCGGTGTGGAATGTACGGCAAAGGTTTTGGGCATTGACTCTAATGCAGGGCTTGTTGTTGAAACAAACGGCAAAACCGAAACATTGCATCACGGTGAAATACAAATAGTAGGTATGGAGCAACTGCCTGTATGAAAAACAAAAAGATCAAAAACACGGTAACGGCTGCACTTTTCACCGCAATAATATCCGCTGCGGCTGCCGTTGCAATTCCTACGCCGTTTGGCATAACATTTACATTGCAAACACTTGGCGTTTGTATGGCAGGCTTTTGCTTAGGGGCAAAACGTTCGGTGATGTCGGTGGCGGTCTATATTTTAATAGGCTTTATGGGACTCCCTGTATTTTCGGGATTTACGGGCGGGCCATCGGTTTTGTTTGGTGTTACAGGCGGCTTTTTATGGGGGTTTTTGCTCACGGCATTTTTGTGCGGAACGGTTGCCGATAAACCGTTAAAATTCAAAAAAATTGCTGTAATGATTTTATCGGTTTCGGTTTGCCACATTATAGGCGTTTTGCAGTATTGTTTTGTAACGGGTAACGGTTTTTTGGCAGGCTTTTTAACCGCATCGGCACCGTTTTTGTTAAAAGATTTAATCTGTGTATTTTTTGCCGATTTTATAT
>CAZUYL010000043.1:0-11338 GCA_964624945.1 uncultured Ruminococcus sp.
TATTTATATTATATTTTTATTTTAAAATGCGTCAAGTTTTTTATTGCTTTACTTCGTTTTATACCATAAAAAATGCCTATTTATATAACATAGCCGTTTACCCGTCCGTAATAAATTACAACGGGTAAACGACTTGGGTGGGGTTGTAAAAAAAGAAAACGCAGACTACCAAAATATTTGATAGCCTGCGTTTGTCCTTTTTACTAAACCTCTAATTCTTTAGTGATTTCAAGTTCTTCAAAATTTGTCATCTCATCGTGTAACGATTCGCCCCATAAAGTAAATCCCGCCATTTTTAAAGCATTGCTTTCTGAACGGTGAATTGTATCAATCATTTTTTCGGGTGTAATCATTTCGCCTTTATCCAACATATACGAACCTGTTGCCGATGACAAAGGTTTATTATCCTCACGGTAAACTGTTGTGTGAAATACTATAACAGGGTATTCCGCTCTTACAAATTTAATTGCAATTTTTCCGTTAGGATATTTTAATTTAAACCATTCTTTTCTTTCGTTTAAGGTTAGCGTTGCACCGTAAACTTCTTTCATCAATGGGTTATACTTGCCTACTGCATTTATTTCTCTGATTGCTTCGGGCTTTTCGGGTATTGTTATTGTCATATCATTTCCTCCATTTAAAAAAATAACTTTTGTAATTTATAATTACATTGTTATTATATTTTTTATTTTAAAAACGTCAAGAAAATACAAATAACAATATTTGCAAAATTGACAGGGCAATATTAGTCATTGTGATTACAGCTGTTTTTGTTTAAAAATATGCGTATTAAAAAGTTAAAGATATAATATTTTAGTCAATTTATGGATTGTGTTATTATAGTGGTTCGACTCAGCTATGTAATTATTTTTTTATGATTTTAATAACACTTGGGAACACCAAGGGAGGTTGGTGTTAATCTTAAGCAAGGTTACAACGGTGACCTTACCTCTAAACAGGCAGGTTCTATCGGTGGACAGATGGTTAAAAAAATGATCGAATCGTACGAAAACAGTATGAAATAAATTATAATTGAATA
Source organism: uncultured Ruminococcus sp. (assembly GCA_964624945.1). Classification (GTDB taxonomy): domain Bacteria; phylum Bacillota; class Clostridia; order Oscillospirales; family Acutalibacteraceae; genus UBA737. The sequence goes on from CAZUYL010000043.1 coordinate 1,040, forward strand.
TTAACCTTAAAAGCATCGGCAGGTGAAACTGTCGGTGCTTTTTTATCGTTAGCAATTTATTATAAAAATTTATTTTAGCACTGGTGAGTAATACATTAAATAAATATATCTTATTTCGGTAATAAATCTTTTAATAATAAATCATTTTAAGTTTACGGCGAATAAAACACAATATAAGAGCCTTGGCACATATTATTTACAGCGGCAACAAGGCAGAATAATACTGCAAAATTAATAAATATATTACGCATAACATTCGCCGATAAATATACATCAGTGAATTTTTACATTGATTTTACATCGCTATGCTTTCGGATTTTACTCACAAATAATATAATTAGCAACGTAGTAAACAAACTGCAGAAAAAAGGAGATCGAAAAAAATGAAAAAAATTATTAGTCTATTTGTTATTACGGTTATGCTTTGCACCGCACTTGTAGGTTGTGGAAAAAGTAACGGTGTCAGCACCGACGGTTCAACTTCTATGAGCAAGGTTATGGGTGCTTTAGGTGAAGCATACGAAAACGAAACAGGTGTTACAGTATCTTACAACGGTACAGGTTCAGGCACAGGTATTCAAGCAGTTTTAGAAGGTCGCTGCGATATCGGACTTTCAAGCAGAAATTTGAAAGATGAAGAAAAATCAAGCGGTCTTAAAGCAACGGTTCTTGCGTATGACGGCATTGCGGTAATCGTAAATCCCGAAAACAGTGTTGAGGATTTAGACATCGAAACAATCGCAAAAATTTACACAGGCGAAATTACCAACTGGAGTGAACTCGGCGGTAACGACGGTGAGATTGTTCTTATAGGCAGAGAAGCGGGTAGCGGTACAAGAAGCGGTTTTGAAGAAGTTACAGGCACAGAAGATGCTTGCTTATACCGTCAAGAATTAACCTCAACAGGTGATGTAATCACAACAGTAGCAAGCAATCCAAACGCTATAGGTTACGCATCTGCAGCATCTGTAAAAGACACCGTAAAGGCTGTATCTGTTAACGGAGTTAAACCCACCGAAGAAACAATCAAAGATACAAGTTATGTTCTTCAAAGACCGTTCGTATTCGTAACCAAAGAGGACACCAAACTTTCAAAAGAAGCACAAGAATTCTTTGATTGGGCAACATCAGGTAAAGCAAATGAAATTATAACCGATGCCGGCGTTGTACCCGCAAACTGATAAAACATATTAAGGCGACGGCAGTATACTGCTGCCGCCTTATACTCATTTGAGGTATTGTAAATGAATAAAAAAAGATTATTTGAAAATGTTGTACACGGTATATTTTTGATGCTCGGTTTAATTACCGTCGGTTGTGTTTTGCTTATAACAGTTTATTTAATTATTTCGGGCATACCTGCTATTAAAGAAATCGGCTTAATCAACTTTTTGTTCGGCAAAGAATGGGCATCTACCGCCGAAGATGCCAAATTCGGTATATTGCCCTTTATTTTAACAAGCGTTTACGGTATGGCAGGTGCACTTTTAATCGGTGTGCCAATAGGCTTTTTTACGGCGGTTTTTTTGGCAAAATCCGCACCAAAAGGTATTAAAAATATAATGGAAAACGCTGTAAATCTTCTTGCTGGTATACCGTCGGTAGTTTACGGTCTTGTAGGTATGTTAGTGTTAGTTCCCGCAATTCGTGACATTTTCAACGTGCCTGATGGGGCTAGTTTGTTAGCGGCAATAATTGTGCTTGCAATTATGATTTTGCCAAACATTATAAAGGTATCTATAACAGCACTCGAAAGCGTACCTAAAGATTATGAAGATGCTTCACTTGCTTTGGGGGCTACACCTACCGAAACATATTTTAAAGTGTCGGTACCTGCCGCTAAAAGCGGTATTGCCGCCGCAGTTGTGTTGGGCGTAGGTCGTGCTATTGGCGAGGCTATGGCGGTTATGATGGTTGCAGGCAACGTTGCAAATATGCCAACCCTTTTCGGAAGTGTGCGTTTTTTAACAACCGCAGTCGCAAGCGAAATGTCATACTCAAGTCCGGGTAGTTTGCAAAGAAACGCTTTGTTTTCAATAGCACTTGTGTTGTATCTGTTTATTATGCTTGTAAATGCAACACTTAATTTCTTTTTAAAACGGGAGAAAACTAAATAATATGAAAAAGAAACGTAAAATTTATATAGGCACTATGAAAACCGCTATGGTAATTTCTACCGCACTAACAGGTTTACTTGTTCTGTTTATGTTGGTTTACGTATTTGCCAAAGGCTTGCCCAATATCACGTGGGAACTGCTTTCTACTAAACCCAGCCATTTAGAAAACCGAATAGGCATTTTGCCCGATATTATGAACACGGTCTACATAGTTTTGGCAACACTTGTTTTTGTATTGCCACTAGGTGTGGGTGCGGCAATTTATTTAACCGAATACGCAAAAAGCAAAAAAATTGTTACGGCAATCGAATATGCCGCCGAAACCCTTTCGGGAATACCGTCAATAATCTACGGTCTTGTTGGTATGCTTTTGTTTTCAAACAATTTCGGCACTTGTTTAATGTCGGGTGCTTTAACGCTTGTAATTATGAATTTGCCCAACATTATGAGAACCACACAAGAAAGTTTGAAAACCGTACCTCAATCTTACCGTGAGGGTGCATTCGGTTTAGGTGCAGGTAAATGGCGTGTAATACGCACGGTTGTTTTACCGGATTGTGTTGACGGTGTAATTACAGGTTGTATTTTATCTGTCGGCAGAATTTTAGGTGAGTCGGCGGCATTACTTTTCACTGCTGGATTTGCACATTCGTTGCACGGCATTATTGAAGGTCTTGCAAGTCCGGGTGCTACACTTACGGTGGCACTTTACGTATACGCTAAAGAAGAGGGCGAATTTGGTGTTGCTTTTGCAATAGCCGCTATTCTTATGCTACTTACATTATTGATAAATCTATCGGCAGTTTTGGTAGGCAAATACTTTGCTAAAAGGAGAAACGTATGAACAATATTATAACCGCAAAAGAACTTTGCCTTTGGTACGGCGAAACCAAGGCACTAAAAGAAATAAATATAGAAATTCCCGAAAAAAGCATAACCGCACTTATAGGACCGTCGGGTTGCGGTAAATCTACATTTTTAAAAACACTTAACCGTATGAACGATTTAGTGTCATCGGTTAAAATTACAGGCGAAGTTAATTATGACGGTAAAAATATTTTTGACAAAGATACCGATGTAAACGAACTGCGAAAAAACATAGGTATGGTGTTTCAAAAACCTAATCCTTTTCCGATGAGCATTTATGATAACATTGCATACGGTCCACGTACACACGGCATTAAAAACAAGGTTAAACTTGATGAGATTGTTGAAGAAGCCTTGCGTGGTGCTGCCATTTGGGACGAGGTAAAGGATAGACTTAAAAAGAACGCGTTAGGTTTATCGGGCGGTCAACAGCAACGTCTTTGTATAGCACGTGCATTAGCGGTTAAACCGCAGGTGTTACTTATGGACGAGCCTACAAGTGCATTAGACCCTATTTCAACTTCAAAAATTGAAGAATTAACATTGAATTTGAAAAAGAAATACACTATAATAATAGTAACCCATAATATGCAACAGGCTGTTCGTATTTCGGATAAAACCGCATTTTTCCTTTTGGGCGAACTTGTTGAATTTGACAACACCGAAAAACTGTTTTCAACCCCGCAGGACAAACGCACCGAAGATTACATTACAGGAAGGTTCGGCTAATATTATGAGAAGTCAATTTGATAAACAATTAGAACAACTTAATACTAAAATGATAGAGATGGGTGCCGAATGTGAAAACATAATTGCACTTTCAGCCAAAGCGTTGCTCGACGGTGATGCCCAAAAAGCACTTATGGCAAAAAATCAAGGTCATAAAATCGACCAAATGGAACGTGAAATTGAAAGCATTTGCCTAAAACTTTTGTTACAGCAACAACCTGTGGCAAAAGATTTACGCATTGTTTCGGCGGCTTTGAAAATGATAACCGATATGGAACGTATTGGTGATCAAGCGGAAGATATTGCCGAAATTATAATAACCTTAAACGGCAGAACAGGAGAGGAATGCCACGGCATACGCAAAATGGCTGAGGCAACAATTAAAATGGTTACCGACAGCATTGACGCATATGTGCGAAAAGATTTAAAACTTTCTAAATCTATTCGTGCTTATGATGATGTTGTTGACAAAGATTTTGCCGAAATTAAACACACACTTATTAAAATGATAGCAGAAAACACCGCCGACGGTGAATATGCTCTGGACTTGCTTATGATTGCAAAATATTTTGAACGTATAGGTGACCACGCCGTAAATATTGCCGAATGGGTGGAATTTTCGGTTACAGGCGTTCATAAAGGAGTTGATTAAAAATTGATTTGGTGCGTAGATGATGACAAAACTATACGTGACATCGAGGTTTACACTCTAACACAAACAGGTTTTGAGGCTAAAGGTTTTGCCGATGGTGTTTCTATGTTAGCGGCATTAAAAACCGAAAAACCCGACTTAATAGTGCTTGATATTATGTTGCCCGAAATTGATGGGGTAGAGGTTCTTAAAATTATTAAAGAGGACCGTGAAACCGCTAAAATACCTGTAATTATGGCAACTGCCAAAGGCACCGAAATGGATAAAATTCAAGGTCTTGACACGGGTGCCGATGATTATCTTGTAAAACCTTTCGGTGTAATGGAAATGGTGTCACGCATTAAGGCGGTTTTACGCCGATGCGAACCCAAAAAATCCGAAAATATTTTCACAGTAGGCAACATCACACTAAACAACACCGAACACACCGTTTTTGTGTCGCAACAAAAAATTACCCTTACATACAAAGAATTTGAAATACTTAAAATTTTTATGCAAAATCCTGAAACGGTATTCTCACGAGAACGTCTGCTTTCTGAAGTGTGGGGCGTTGATTACCTTGGTGAAACACGTACCGTTGATATGCATATAAAAACCTTACGTCATAAGTTGGGCGATGCCGCCGATTGCATTAAAACGGTTATAGGTGTCGGCTATAAATTGGAGGCAAAACAATGAGCAAAAAAATATTTCGTTCGCTTATTGCCGTCGCTATGATAGTTTTGCTTACAAGCCTTGTTTTTACAAGCGGATTTATATATGACTATTACAACAAATCGCAAACCGACCGCTTAAAAGCCGAACTGTCACTTGCCACTACGGGCGTAGAGCAGTTTGGTGCATCGTATTTTGACAACTACAATTCAAACCTTTTCAGGTTCACTTTAATTGCACCCGAAGGCAAGGTTTTGTACGATTCTGCAGTAGATATTGCCGAAATGGAAAATCATTCCAACCGTAAAGAAGTAAAACAGGCTTTGCAAAACGGCAGCGGCAGCAGTGCACGCTATTCTTCTACACTTACCGAACGCACTTTTTACGAGGCAATACTTTTGCAAAACGGTGATATACTGCGTATATCAACAACGCAAATAACCGTGGCAACCCTTATAATTGCTATGTTACCTGCAATTTCGGCAATAATAATTTTTGCCGTAATACTTGCGGTTGTAATTTCTCAAAAAGTGGCAAAAAACATTGTAAAACCGCTTGAAAATCTTGATTTGGAACACCCCGAAAATAATGATACTTACGAAGAATTAACCCCACTTTTGTCGATGCTTGTAAAACAGCACCGTCAAATAGAACATCAAATGCGTAAACTCAAAAGAAAATCCGATGAGTTTGAGCAAATTACCGATTCTTTGAGCGAGGGTATGATTTTGCTTGATAAGAGCGGTAATGTTATAACCCTTAATACTGCCGCAAAAAATCTTTTCAAACCCGATATTGAAATAATCGGAAACAGTTTTTTAACTGTAGACCGCAGTATTTCAATGTCAAAAGCCGTAAACAAGGCGTTAGCGGGTGAACATTCCGAATTCCGTGAAGAACGCAGTGGTCAAGAATTTCAGTTTATGATTACGCCGATTAAATCAAGCGGTAAAATTTTAGGTGCGGTTATTTTGTGTATAAACGTTACCGAAACCGTGTTTGCCGAGCGTAACCGTAAAGAGTTCACCGCAAATGTTTCGCACGAGTTAAAAACCCCGTTGCAGTCAATTATAGGTAGTGCCGAACTGCTTGAAAACGGTCTTGTGAAAAAAGAGGACACCGAAAAATTCATCGGCAATATTAAAAATGAGGCTCAGCGTCTGGTATCGCTTATCAATGATATTATACGTCTGTCGCAACTTGATGAAGAAATCGAACTGCCCATAGAAACGGTGGATTTATACAGCGAAGCCACCGAAGTTGCCCAAATTCTTTCGAATTCAGCCTCAAAAAAACAGGTTGAAATTGAGGTTTGCGGTGAAAACTGCGTAATTAACGGTGTACGCCGTTATATTTACGAAATAATTTATAACCTTTGCGATAATGCAATTCGTTATAATAAACAGGGCGGCAAAGTAAAAATAGAAATAACCCATACCGACGGCAAACCCACGTTAACCGTGTCGGATAGCGGCATCGGTATTCCGATAGAGCATCAAAGCCGAATTTTTGAACGTTTTTACCGTGTGGATAAAAGTCATTCAAAAGAAACAGGCGGCACAGGGCTTGGGCTTTCTATTGTAAAACACGCAGTAGCATGTCAGGGCGGTACAATTTCACTTAACAGCACGGTAGGTATCGGCACCGAGATTACCGTAAAATTTAATTAATTAACCCTTTAATTTTGCGGAAATATATTATATAATAGTCAAAGTAAGGCTTTTGCTTTATTTTGACTATTTTTTTAAGGAATGAAATTTGATATGTCTTTATTGCATGAAGTTTTAGCACCTGTAGGTTCGCCCGAATCACTCGAAGCGGCAGTACGCAGCGGTGCCGATGCAATTTACATAGGTGCAAAGCAATTTTCAGCACGCAGAAATGCCGATAACTTTGCCGAAAACGATATAAAATCAACCGTTGAATACTGTCATATAAGGGGCGTAAAAGTGTATCTTGCCCTTAATATTATGATAAAACAGTCTGAACTTAAAAGTGCGTTTGAAACCGCCGCTTGTGCTTATAAATGCGGTGTAGATGCGGTAATTATATCGGATTTGGGGTTAGCCTCGCTTTTACATAAAAATATACCAAAACTGCAGTTGCATGCCTCTACTCAAATGACGGTACATTCATCTGCCTGCTTGCCAACGCTTAAAAAATTCGGTTTTACAAGGGTAGTTGTATCTCGTGAAATGAGCAAGAGTGAACTCGAAATTTTTTGCAGCGATGCAAAAAAATTAGGCATTGAGGTCGAGGTGTTTGTGCACGGTGCACTTTGTATGAGCGTGTCGGGGCAATGCTTGTTATCTTCAATTTTAGGTGGCAGAAGCGGTAACAGGGGTTTGTGTGCTGGCCCGTGCAGATTGCCTTTTAAAGCATCGGGCGGCACAGGCTACGATTTAAGCCTTAAAGATTTATGCCTTTACGAATATATAACCGATTTAAAAAATATGGGGGTTACATCGTTTAAAATAGAGGGCAGAATGAAACGCCCCGAATATGTATCAGCCGCAACCGCCGCTTGCAGACAGGCGGTAGATAACGGATTTGTTGATGAAACCCTGTTTGATACATTAAAAAGTGTTTTTTCAAGGTCGGGCTTTACCGACGGCTATTATCAGGCAAAATTAGGCAGAGATATGTTTGGCATACGCACTAGGGACGATGTTACTGCCGCAGGTGATACATACGCCTATTTGCACAATATTTACCGTGCCGAGCGGCAGTCGATACCAATTGAAATGCAAATTGAAATTTTGCAAAATAAACCTATAATGCTTAGTGTTAACGACGGCAGTAACAATGTAACCGTGTTGGGTGATACACCGCAAACGGCTAAAAACAAACCTACCGATAAACAAAACGTTACCGACAATCTTTTAAAACTCGGGAACACACCTTATTACTGTGAAAATGTTGACGTTAATGTTGAGGGCGGATTATTTGTTTCTGCCGCACAAATTAACGCCATACGCCGTGAAGCGATTGAAAAATTGAATTTTGAACGTCAAAAAACAAAAATTCAAGATTTTGATTTTCCGTCATTTGAAAATCACCATAATTTAAACGGCAAAAAGCAATTTATTGCAAGATTTTCGGATCTTGAGCAAATGCCCGAAAATCTTAAAAATATTAATGCCGTAATTTTGCCGTATGACTGCGGCATTAACTCAACCTTAACGCAAAAAACCAAAATAATTGCAGAACTGCCGCGTTACATACCCGATGAAACCGTAGTTGCAAATCAACTTAAAAAACTGCAATCGGCAGGCGTTGACACGGTTTATTGCAACAACCTTTCGGCATTGGCAATAGCAAAAGAAATGGGATTTTTTGTGTTGGGCGGTTTGGGTTTTAACGCAAATAACAGCGAGACTTTATCTGTATTAAACAGTTTCGGCATTTCGGCACAAATACTTTCGGCAGAAATGTCTTTAAAAGAAATTTCAAATGTATCGTCAAAAATACCCGTCGGCATTTTCGCATACGGCAGGCTACCGCTTATGCTTACACGTAATTGTCCGTTAAAAAACGGCAGAACCTGTGCCGAATGTGATAAAAATGGATTTTTAACTGACCGCAAGGGCATAAATTTTCCTGTTAAATGCCGCAAGGGTTACAGCGAAATTTTAAATTCAAAACCGCTTTATATGGGCGACCGTTTAAGCGAAATACCGAATGTAGATTTTATGCTTCTTTATTTCACCAACGAAACCGCCGCCGAAACCGAAAAAATAATTAATATGTATAAAACTGCCGCACCCCCAGATATTGACTATACAAGAAATTTGTATTACAGAGATTTAATATAACACTCTATATAAATAAAAAAATCAGAGCATATTCGGTTAAAGTCCGTATATGCTCTGTATTATTTTATCAAATAAATATTAAGATTTTTTATTACGCAAAATTAACAAAACTGCAACCGCAACAATGCCGACTGTTAACACGGCAAAAGCAATTAAAAGTAAAGTTTTAAAGGGGAATTCCGATTTTTCACCGTTGCTGTTATTTTGATTGTCGCTGTTTGAAGATACCGTTTGTGATGCGTTACCTTCGGTATTGCCGTCGGTAGTATCGGTTGAAGAATTGTTGCTTTCGGTATCCTTTTTATCGGTTTTATCATTATCGGTTGTGGTGTCGGTAGAGGGTTTAATATTTTCTTTATAATCTTCTAAATTTTCAACTGCCGATAATGGATTTTTAGCACCCAATGTGTTTTTTATTGGGGTTTTGTTGTCAGATGAATTATCACTATTACTGCTGCTATTTGATGTTGTAAGCGAAGAACTGTCAGCCGATGTGTTTGCATTGGCATTTGAAGATGTATTCGAGTTAGTGTTCGACGACGTGTTTGAACTTGTATTTTCCGAAGAAGTGTTATCGCTCGAACTGTTATTTTCGGAATTGTTGTCGTTTACTTCTTTGTAAGTAAAGGAGATAATGTCGGTTGTTGCTTTGCAGTTTTTACAATGCCTTGACATAATGCCGTCACTTTCAGGAGTGGCAACTTTATCAACAGTCCATTCGGTTTCGTAATCGTGCTTTATCGGAATATCTTCTTTGTCGGCAAAAGAACAGTCTTTGCACACACGTTCTTTGTAACCGTTTTCTGTGCAAGTCGGTTCGCGTTTTGTATGCCACGCACCGAATTTGTGATTGCCGTTTTTACAGTTGCCGCCAACTGTTATGCTGCCTGCTATTACGGTAGGAACTACATATTTTTCTTTTGAGTTTGAAAAACTGTTATGCAGTTGGTTGCCGTATTTATCAGGGTAGCAGTTAGCAAGATTTATTATGTATTTGCCTGCAGGTGCGTTGTCTTTGGCTTTAAATGTTACAGCAACTATAACATCGTTGTTTTTCATATCAGAGTCAGAGCCTGCAACTGTTACAATCGACACATAACCGTTATCAGCGTGGTTAACTATTTTACTGTCCGAAATAAAGCCTTCGGCACTATCTACGTAATCTATTGCGGTTTTATCGTACGTTACGCAAAAAGCCATAGCCATAATGCCGGGGTTGTTTGTTATTTTAATGTTAACGGTTGCCTCTTCGCCCGGCATAATGCTTTTATTATCAATGGTAATAGTCGGACTTTGTGTTGCGGCACTAATCGGCAACACAAATGTAATGCACAAAATTAAACTAAAAAATAAAGCAAGTGCTTTTTTAAAATTTTTCATATAAAAACCTCACAACAATTTATATAATAAATATAACATTTATAAAGTTAAAAGTCAATATTGTAAAAGTTGCTATATATAGGGT
>CAZUYL010000044.1:0-11327 GCA_964624945.1 uncultured Ruminococcus sp.
AAATTCATAACCCCAAACCTCGCTTGTGATTTGGGGTTATTCGACAGTCTGAAACATACCTCAAATTTTGAGGTATGTTTTTTGTTAAGAATACATATTTTTATAAATTTTGTGTATACTCTCAGCAGTTGCAATTCCGTTTGAAAAAGCGGTTGCACTACCTGCCGCAACGGCAAAATTTAAACATTCACAGTAATTTTTGCCGTTTTGATATGCCGCTAAAAATGCCGCTACCGAACTGTCGCCCGAACCTACAGCACTAATCACTTTGCCGCATGGGGCGTTTGTTTTATGGCAATCACCGTTTAAATCAACCAAAACGGCTCCCTTTTCGCCAAGCGTTACCATAACATTTTCGGCACCCTTTTCTTTTAACTTTAGGGCGTAAAAAAGGGCGGACTCAAAATCAGATATCTCGACACCGAAAATTTCACCCAATTCGTATTGATTAGGTTTAATTAAAAATGGCTTGTATTTAAGTGCGGTTTCAATTAAGTTTTTTTCGGCATCTAAAACAAATTTAATTTTGCGAGATGCAAGGCGGTGCATAATTTGAGCATAAATACTTTTTGGCACACCCATTGGCACACTGCCCGACAAAACCAAAATATCACCGCTTTGCAACGCATCAAGTTTACCGTAAAGGCGGTCAATTTCACCTGCGGTTACGGTAGGACCTTGTGCGTTTATATCGGTAGAATTAATCTTTACGTTAATGCGTGTGTCACCGTCAATTTTTACAAAATCGCATAAAATGTTTTTTTGCAACAAATATTTTTCAAGTGCAACGCCCGTAAAACCGCCTGCAAAACCGAGTGCTTTTGAATTTACGCCAAGTTCTTTTAAAACAAACGATACATTTATACCCTTGCCGCCGAACGCCAACTGCTCTGACACGGTTCGGTTAACCTGACCTTGTTTTAAATTATTTACCCTTACGGTGTAGTCAACTGCCGGATTAAGTGTTAAAGTATAAATCATTTTGTTTACACTTATTTTGTGTTCATCCAAACAGCCATTTTGCTTTCATCATTCCAAAGTTTGCCTGCCGATGCGTAGTCGGTAACTGTAAAGTAACCGCCATCAGTTGTAGGAACGTCAACTTCAAGCAAGCAAGCATACGGTGCGGTTTTATCTTGATGAATTTTTACATCTACTGTGCCGTCGGGCTCAACCTTAACACTTACAGCATCATCAACGCTGTAACCTAAACGGTTTTCTTGAGCAAGCATTAACGGACCGCGTTTTATTGCAATGTGATTTTTGGTGCTTGGGTGTTCTTCATCAAAGGTAGATACCATATAATTAACGCCCCAAATAACCTCGTTCATAAGAATTTGAGAACCGTACGGTATAGGATAAATTGCTTCGGCTTTCATTTCAAAATCAACGTCGATAACATCACCGTTCTTCCATACACGGTTTAAGGTTATGTAGCCTTGCTGTGCAGTTTGCACTTCGCCGTTTACGGTAACCGTTGTATTTTTGCTCCAATTCGGGTTGCGTACCAAAATATCAAACGCATCCGAACCGTCGGTGCTTACAGTAATTTTAACTTTGTTACCTGCAGGATATTGGGTATCGATATCAAGTTTAACGTTGCCGCCGTTTAAAAGCGATTTGTTTACAACACCTTTTTCAAAAAGGTTGATAACTATACCGTTTTCAGACGACAGTACGGCAGTTTTCATAGCCATACCAATACCTGCCGAGCCTATACAGATGCAACAACCGTCAAAATCAGGGCCATCGGTAACACTTTTGCCGCCAAATGCCGTAAAGCCGCCTATACCGTTGCCACGGTGACCTGCTGTAAGTGGGCTGTAACTGTCAAATGTTTTAGGTTTCATTTGTACATCGGGGTAAATTTCTTTTGCACGAAGGTCGATAGCACCGTCGGTGTTAATTGCACCGAGGTAGCCGTTATAAAGCGAAATTTCAAACGCATCTATATATTTTGAATTACCTGTTATAAGGTTAAGTTGATTGAAGAATTGCATAAGAGTTACTGTAACGCAGGTTTCTTGTGCACGTGGATCGCCGCGGTCTGGGTTTGCCTGACGTACTGTAGAATGGTCAAACAATTCGTGGGTACAACCTGCAGAACCTATTACGGTGAAATCGTCTTCTAAAACGCAATCGGCATAATTAATAATAGCCTGCAAATGCATTTCGTTTTTGGTAATTCTGTAATATTCAAGCAAGCCCATAAAACAAGAGGTCATTTCATAAGCCTTTGTTACAGGGTACTGATAAGGGCGAAGTTTGTTTTCGTACGCCAATTTCCAGATGTTTTTAACATCGGTAAAACCGCAATCTACTATGCAGGTAGCAAAATCTAAATATTTTTGCTCACCTGTTATTGAATAAAGTCTTACAATCGGCTCCAAAATAGAAGAGGAGTTAAGTCCACGCCAATGACGTGTAAGTTTGGTAATAACCTTTTTGCCCTCCCACGCGTAACCGATTTTAGACATAAGGTAGTCTACCTGACTGCACATAGAGTCGATTATTTGATTTTTGAGTTCTGCATCTTTGCAAATTTCAAGAAAATATTGCATACCCAAAAGAACGTATTTGCGGCCCCATATATCCCAACCATCAAATTCGTGTTCAAGTGAGTATGTACTTATTCTGCCGTAAGAATCTTGTGTGGTTAAAATATCTTTTACGGCATTTTCAAGAATAACATAAAGATTTTCATTTTTTGAATATGCGTAAACAAAACTTGCACCACGCATCATTTTGCCCCAAAATTCGCCACGCCACCAAGCCTGAGCATCGTCGGGTGCGTTGCGGAACTGCTCAACAAAAAGGCTCCATGTTTCAGCATCTTCAAGTTGGTCACGGCTGATAAAATTAAGGCTTTTATCAAGGCAACCTTCAAACTTTTTATCCGATGCTGTGTCAAAAAATTTATCGGTAGTATTTCTCGGATAATTTGCTGTTAATTTTTCATAAACATTCATTATAAAGTACCTCCACTTTATACACAATCTTCTATGTTTAATTTAATATAATGCCTGCAAAAAGTCAAGTTAAAAAATCAATTTGTATAGAAAATATTAAACATATGTGCTATAATTGATAAGACATTTACAGGAGGCTTTTATGACGTTTAAAAAGTTTGTGATTAATCCGTATTTTTTAATAATATTAAGTGCCGTGCTTTCGGCATTACCGCTTACTTTTTCAAACCTTTTTGCATTTTCGTGGGTTTCGTTTGTTCCGCTTTTTTACGTAATAATACGGCATAGCGGCAACAAATTTAAAAGTTGCTTTTTTTACGGATTTATATTCGGATTTATTTATCACCTATGCGTTTATTATTGGTTTTTTTGGTTTTATCCGCTCGATTATGCCGATTTAACCAACGCAGCATCTGTAGGTGTGGTTTTGCTCGCCGTAGTAGGTATAAGTTTAATACACGGCTTATTTTGGTGCTTACCGTTTATTTGCTGTAATCTTTTAAAAAGAATAAATAGTAATCCGCTTTTTTTATGTTTTACCGCACTTGTCGGAATTATTGCGGCAGAAAAACTAACCGCATTGGGTGAACTTTCGTTTCCGTGGGTTAAAATTTCGCTTGGTCAATACCGTGCTACCGCACTTATACAGTCACTTTCAATTTTTGGCACAGACGGGCTTGATATGTTAATACTTGCCGTCAATATATGCCTTACCCTGTTTTTAATTTCAAAATCTAAAAAACGTTTTTTAGCGGCAAGTTTATCGGTTTTGCTTTTTAGTGCAAACTTGACCTACGGCATTGCCCATTTAAACCAAAAGCCAGACGGTCAAAACCTTAACATTATGACGGTTCAGGCAAGCATTTCTCAAGAGGAAAAGTGGGCTGCCGACGGCGATAAAATTTGTTATAAAACATATAAAAAAATTACAACCGATAACATCACCGACGGCGTTGACTTGGTTTTATGGCCCGAAAGTGCCGAACCTACCGAATATGAATCGGTTGATTTACTGAAAAAATATGTTAATTTTTCTAAAAAAATAAACACACCTATTTTAACCGGTATTCTTTTAAGCGGTGATAACGGCAGCACAAACAACGCCGTGTTAATCGACCGTGACGGTGCAGGTCAAATTTATGCAAAACGCCATTTAGTGCCTTTTGGTGAATTTATGCCATACCAAAAAATTGTTTCAAAAGTTTTTCCGTTTTTAAGCGAACTTAATATTATAGAAGAAGATTACATCTGCGGTACCGACAGCAAAATTATAGAACTGCCAAAGGGTAATATAGGCGGTGTAATCTGTTTTGAAAGCATATACCCAAACCTTGTACGCCAAAGTGTAAATGACGGTGCCCAACTTATAGTAGAACTTACAAATGACAGTTGGCTTAAAGATTCGCCCGCTATGGAGCAACATTTAGCACACGCCGTTTTCAGAAGTGTAGAAACGGGGCGTTATGTTGTGCGTTCGGCAAATTCGGGAATTTCTGCCGTGATAGACAACTGCGGACGAATAAAATCAACCCTTGATGTAAATCAAAAGGGTGTTATTACCGACACCGTGCAGTTTAACTCAGCCAATACCGTATACACAAAAATGGGCGATATTGCCTTTCCAATTGCGGCGTTGTTGCTTTTGATTTTTATAATAATATCAATAATTTTTAAATTACCTCTAAAAAGCCAAAAACAGCGGAATTAAACCGCTGTTTTTTATTTCTTAAATTTAGTAAAATATATTGCAAAAGTTACTTTTTAACCGTATCATCGGTAATGGTAATCATTGCTTCTTCTAAAGTCATACCGTTTTGAATTGCGGTTTTGCGTGCGGCATTTACGGCTTGAATCGTTTTAATTCTACTGCCGTCGAGTTCATAACCTTTCATAGCCCATAAAGTTAAAATCCAAGCAGTCATAGGCACTAAACAAAACAGCACTATTACCACTATGTTCATACCGCTTGCATACGGCGTTGTTTTGGTAGGCAGTTCGTGAACATTTATAAACAGCAATGCCACACTTACAACCGTTGCCGAAAGCGAAGACACAAGTTTATCTACCAAACTGAAAAGCGTACCCATAATACCCGGTATAAATTTGCCCGAACGGTAGGTTTCGTAGTCGGCACAGTCGGCAACCATTGGTATTGGCATATCCGCCGTAGAATAATACGCACCGTAACCTATGCCGAAAAACAGTATAAACAAAACCGTGTAAAGATTAAGTGAAAGTTTGCCATTTGAAACAAAGGTTAAATTGTAAGCAGGATTATCTTTTTGCCATAAAACAAGCAACACAAATACGCCGACGTAACACAAAAGTGCAACCGCAACATAGGTCATAAGCGATTTCTTTTGACCGTGTTTTTGAGATGTTTTAACCGTAGCCAAAAAGAACGGTGCCGAAAAAACGTATCCGATTATCATCATAGGCAGATAAAGTGCATCATAATTACCCATAAAGCAAGAGTAAAGCATTATAAGTACCGTTACATTTGTTGCAACGGCAAGTGCCAACTTACAACCGCCGCCTGCAATCATAAGCCTTTGTAAAGGTTTGTTGGATTTAATAATCGAAACATATTCCGAAAGTTTAACCTTTTCTTGAACATTGCCCAAGCCGAAATATTTTTCGTTATCTTTTTCCCAAATGCCTATTATAGCCAAAATTGTTAAAACTACCGACACGGCAATGCCTATTGGTGTCATAATAGTGAACCATTTTGCGTTGTAATCACCAGCAAAGCCGCTGCCTGCAACTATTGGTGCTAAAAATTGCATAACGCCCATACCCGCAAGCGAACCGATTGTGTTAAAAACGGTAAAAAGCGGGCGTTGTTTAGGGTCGTTGGTAAGTACAGGCTGTGCCGAACGGGTAACCGAAGTTTGAAATGTGTAACCCAAAACCCAAATTGCATATAAAAATATAAACGCCGTGTATCTAAGCCACATTAAATTTTTAGGTATTAACGGCGTGATTACATAAAGCAAAATAACCGATACCGCCATAACAACATTGCCTAAAACCATAAACGGCCTGAATTTACCGAACCTGCCGTTAGTCTTATCTATTAAGGCACCTATTATAGGATCGGTTACGGCATCAAATATACGCATACCCGTAACCATAAAAGAGGCAAACACCATTGCCAAACCGAGAACCTTGTTGCCAAATGTTGCAATATAACTTAAAATAAGCACAAAATAAACATTTGTTGCACCGTTGTTCATCGGAAAAAGTGCAAGTTGATAAAATTTAGCCTTATTAAGCCTTGTGTTTTCACCCATTTTAATTCTCCTTTTTTAAGTCCAGTTTCCACCGTTGCCGCCGTCTTTTTTAAGGCGGTAATTTTTATTTTTTGTTTTAACCTTGTAAATTACCGAAAAATCTTGCAGACTGTCTGCCACCGCTTTAAGTTGCGTTTCACCCGAAAGTTTTACTTTAAATTTAAAAACTTTATCGCCGTGTTTTGTTGCCACAAGTTTGCCGTTTGCATAAAGTGACACACGGTCGCAGTTTGAATAAACCGTAACACGTGTTGCTTTTTCGGTGCGATCGGTATAACGTTTGCCGCAAATATGCACAAATTTTTCGGTTGACCAATAGGCTTTGTAAAGGTAAAAACTGTCTTTTTTTATTTTGCGGTCAAATGTTACAAGCCCTTTGTGATTCATACCTGCCTCGCCGCCTTGATTACGGGCATCGGCGGCAAAATCAAACGTGTTCCACAAATGTGTTGCCCACAAAAACGGATGTCTTTCAAAAAATTTTAACATATATTCGTGGTACTTGCATTGGTATTCTTCGGTTTGATCACCACGTCTTGCGTGAGATGAATGCAAATTGGGCATTGCCTCACAACCGTATTCAGAGTAACCAAGCGGTCTTTTAGGGTATATAAAATGAAAAAACTTCACCCATAAATCATTTAAAAACAAAAACGGAGTATACCATCCAAGGTACAAATTCCAACTGACTAAATCGGTTATGTGTGCAACACGGTTAAACGGACTGCACACGGCGTAGCACGCAAGGGTTGTAGGGCGTGTGTTATCCATAGAATGAACCAAATCGTTCAATTCACGGTGGCAGTCAAGCATTTCTGCCCTGTTTTTAACCTTAATGGTAATTTCGTTGCTAATGCCCCAAAAACAAATGCTTGCGTGATTATAATTTTGAACTATAAGTTCTTGCATTTGACTTATTGCATTTTCACGAGCAGTAGGCATATGTCTTGAAATATAGGGTATTTCAGCCCAAACAATAAAACCGTATTGATCGCACAAATCGTAAAAATACTGTGCGTGTTGGTAGTGTGCCAAACGTATTGTGTTTGCACCTATTTCACGTATAATTTCAATATCTTCTTTATGGTGGCATTGAAGTAAAGCATTGCCAAGCCCTTTTCGGTCTTGATGTCGGCAAACACCACGCAGAGCATACGGTTTGCCGTTTAAAAAGAAACCCTTTTCGGCATCTACAAAATACGAGCGTATACCGAATTTTGTGCAAACGGTGTCGGTAATACTGCCCCCTGCCGACAGTTCTGCAACGCAGGTGTAAAGGTAAGGGTCTTCTATGCCGTGCCATAAATGTGGATTTTTTATTTCAATTTCGGTATCGGTGCCGTCACTTTCGGCTACAAGATTGCCCTTGTTGTCTTTTATTTGCACCTTAACCGTGCCGTTTACGGCATTGTGCCAAGTTTGAACACGCACCACAGCACCGCTTTTTGTAACGGTGGGCGTTACGGCAATACCGCTGCCGCCGAAATAATCCATATCAAAATGATGTTTATTTAAAACAACCAACCTTACCTCACGGTATATTCCGCCGTAAAAGGTAAAATCTGCCATTTGCGGATACACCGTTTCGTTTTGTGAATTATCTGCTTTTACGGTGAGATGATTTTCTTTTTTTAAATAATCGGTTATATCGTACCTAAAAGTAGAATATCCGCCGTTGTGCTCAATAAATTCGTGACCGTTTAAAATAACCTTTGCAGATGCGTTTACGCCGTCAAACTCTAAATATACACGTTTGCCGCCGATTTCATCATCAAAGTTAAATGTTTTTTGGTAAGTACAGGTTCCACGTTTGTAGTCGTTACCGCCGTCGGCACCGTCAATGTTGTTCCACGTGTGCGGAATATCCACGTTTTTTTGACTGCCGTCAAAATAAGTGAACATCCAATCTTTATTAAGCGGATATATTTTTCTCATAAATTTGTTCCTTTTTTAATTAGAAAGCACCGCACGGTTTTTAGTGGGCGGTGCTTTCCGCTTAGTAATTATTTATTTTTTTGCTTTTTTGCCGTTTTATAGGCGGCATATTCTTCGGTTTTACGCAGTTTTTTACTGCCAAGTACCCAAAGCACCGCAAACACAACCATAGCCATGCATGACACGGTTGCCGCTGTACGAAGGGCGGTTATTATAACCGATTCGTGTGCCTTTACCACCGTGTTTTTGCCTATGCCGTTCATACCGCTTGAATTTGCAAGTGCGTAAAGGTTGTGGTGACAGGCGTTTTGCATAGCGGTTACTATAACAGGATCATTTTTATATTTAGGTAACTGATTTGTAATATAAGGCAGCATTGCATCAAAAGTGGTTACACCGCCTGCCATAAGTGCATCAACGCCGTTGCAGTAATTTACAAGCACGTTATCGGTAATGCTCATACCAAGGTTTCCCCATTCGTTACGCATAATGCCCGTCATAAGATTTTTATAACTGCCCGACCAACGTGTGCCCCAGCGTGTGTAGGCGGTCATAACACCGTTGGCGTTACATTCTTCAAGCGGTTTTTGGAATGCTTTTAAATAGATTTCACGTGCGGCTTGCTCGTTTATCCAAACGGCTTGACCCAATCGGTCCTGCTCGCAATCGTTGAGTGCAAAATGTTTAATAACAACATCTACGCCCTTGTCTTGTATGGCTTTAATTTCGGCACCGCCGATTTCACCTGCTAAAAATCCGTCTTCGGAATAATACTCAAAGTTTCTGCCGCCGTAAGCCGTGCGGTGTGTGTTGCTACCCGGTCCGTAAAGACAAACCACGTCTGCCGCAATACAGTTGTTGCCAATAATATTACCCACCGTGTAAATAAGTTCGGTGTTAAAGGTTGCCGCCATTACATCTTCCGAAGTAAACGCCGTAGGTTCTATATCGCCAAGACCGGCACCAAACAACGCCGCCGTTAAGCCCTGAGGTCCGTTTTCGTCACGGGCACCCGGTGCATTTACCGATTCAGCAGGCATTCGCCAATGGAAAGAGTCACCTATTAAAGATACCATTTCTTCAAAAGTGAGTTGCTCTAAAAGTTTTTGCCAATCGGGGTGGTTAAAATCTTTGCCTATCATATCATAGAGTGTAAGACCGTTATCGGCGTTAAGGGTGGGCATATCAACGGTTTCGTAATTTTTTGCCGAGTACTGTACATCTTGCAGTTCGGCAATCATTTGTTGAGTTAGGGTTAATTTTACAATATCTTTAGGCCAAGTGCCCTGCCAATCGCAACGTGAAAGATATGTGATTTCAACATCGTTACCCGAATACAAATTAAGGTCGGCATCAGATAACTGATTGCTGATTTCGGTGCCGTTTAAAGATTTTGAATATGTTTCGGCATCAAAGTTTTGCTGAGTCCATTTATAAACGGTAGCCATTGTATCGGCGGTGTCCATTCTGCCCGACGTGTTGTGCGGTCCGTAACCTTTATACGCCAAAATGTTGTTAACGGCGTTATGGGCATCGGTTGCAACGGTTAAATAGTAGTCACCGTCATCTAAAATATATGTTCCCTTGCCGTATGCGTCATACGAAGCCAAATCACGCTTATCTACATAAACGGTAACGGTTTCGCTTTCAAGCGGATTTAAAAGTTTTGTTTTTGTAAAACCGCAAAGTGCAACCGACGGTTTTTCAACCTTGTTTTCTTTATCGTATTCGGTGTAGGGTGATTGTGAATAAACCTGCACCGTTTTTTTGCCTGCAACATCACCAATGTTTGTTACTGTAACAGTAACCTCAAAGCAGTCGGTTTCGGGGTTGTAGTTGACCGCCATATTAGAGTAGTCAAACTGCGTGTAACTTAAACCGTAACCAAACGGAAAAGCAACATCATCGGCGTAATTATATTCACCTGCATTGCCGTTTTGTGTTACAAAATCTTCGTAACGGGTTTCGTAATATTTGTAACCTACGTAAATTCCCTCTTGATAAATCATATAGGTTGCGGCGGTAGAGGGTATGTTTTCGCCGTTATATCCGCCATAGGTTGTAGGCACAAAATTTTGCATAGCAGGTGCCGAATAGTTGTTGTAGCAATATGTGTCAACCAAACTGCCCGACGGATTAATTTTGCCCGCCAAAATATCGGCAACGGCGTTAATACCGCTCTCACCAACGCCGCCTATCCAAAGGCAAGCGTCTATTTGATATTTTTCCTCTTTCAAAAAGTCAACCTGCAACGCATTTGATGAGTTTATAAGAACTATTATTTTTTTGATTTTGCCCTCGCTTTTTTGTTGTGATACAAAATCAAGCAAATCTTTTTCTTCATTGCTTAAAGCAAGGTAGTTGTAGTCTTTAAATTCAAGGTCGTAACCCTCACCGCCCACGCGTGAAAAGGTGATTATTGCCGCATCACCGTATTCGGCAACCGAATTTTTAACCTTTTCAGTGTAAACGCTAATGGGCACCTCGCTGATAGATGCCTGACCTGCCAAAACGGCACTCTCACCACTCGAAGCAGAGCGATTGTATTTTGAACCCTCGCCTGTTTTGTAAAAATCCCATAAAACAGGGTTTACTTTAAAGCCCGATTTTTCAAGTGCGGTTTTAAGGTCATCGGCTTTTGAGGTGTCAACATTGCCCGACCCGGTGCCGCCGTAAACCAAATCAACCGAATTAGACGAAAAGGTGCTTACACACCCACCGCTTGAAAGTGGCAGAGCAGCGTTTTTATTTAGCAACAATGCCGCACCCTCGCCCTCTACCGTGTAGCAGATTTCGGTACCGTAAGAATACATTTCGCTGTCGGTTGCAAAATCGCTTTTAAAATATTCGGCGGTTGAGTCCTCGTTTTCAAGCGACCAAAAACCCGTGCCCGTAAATGCGGCAACGGTGTTATCAAACATTTTAAGTACTACCGAAAGGGGTGATAAAATAAGCGTTAGTACCAAAAATATAACCGCAAAGGTTTTACGCCAGCCTATTAATTTACGTTTTGCCTTTTTGTACGTTTTTTTGATTTCTTTAAGTTGTAATTTCGCTTTATTCATATTTTTTCTCCTTTGATTTGGTGCAGATGCCAACTGCATAACACTGCATTTGTGCAATGTTACCA
>CAZUYL010000045.1:0-11255 GCA_964624945.1 uncultured Ruminococcus sp.
TTAATAAGCGGAAAATACGGCATAAGTGCTATGTCGGGTCCTGTTGGTGTTACCGTTGCCATAGGTACGGTAGCAAAGCAAAGTTTGTTAAATTTGTTGCCTATAATGGCACTTATAACCATAAACTTAGGTCTGTTTAATTTATTGCCGTTACCCGCACTTGACGGCGGCAGACTTGTATTTATTTTATTTGAAATGATTTTCAAAAAACCCGTACCTCAAAAGTACGAGGCAATAGTTCACGCGGTGGGTTTTGCTTTATTGCTTTTGTTGATGCTGGTAATTACTTTTAAAGATATATGGGTTTTAATAGCAGGGTGACGTTATGTATACAAATTCAACTACAAAAAGGGTATCTGTCGGCGGTATTGCCATAGGCAGTGGAGCACCTATAAGTATTCAGTCAATGTTGTGCGTACCTGTACACGATGTCGAGGGTAACGTAAAACAGGCACTCGAACTCGAAAATGCAGGGTGCGATATTGTTCGTGTAACGGTGCCAGATAAAGCGGCACTAAAAACCGTTGAGGCATTAAAGCAAAATATTAAAATTCCGCTTGTTGCCGATATACATTTTGATTGGCGATTAGCAATCGAAAGTGTTGCCGCAGGTGTTGACAAGGTGCGTATTAACCCAGGTAATATAGGTGATGAAAGCCACGTGCGTGAAGTTGCACGTGTATGCCGTGAAAAAAATATTCCCATAAGAATAGGTGTTAATTCCGGTTCGCTTGAAAAAGAAATTTTGGCACGCTACGGTGCAGCAACCCCCGAAGCGATGGTTGAAAGCGGACTTTATCATATATCACTTTTAGAAAAGTACGACTTTAACAACATTGTGCTTTCACTAAAATCGTCGGATACAAAACGTATGTATTCAGCATATGTTAAAGCGGCAGAGGTTTGCCCCTATCCGTTACATTTAGGCGTTACCGAGGCAGGCACCGAAAATATGGGTGTTATAAAATCGGCGGCAGGTATAGGTGGGCTTTTACTTAGAAATATCGGCGATACGGTTCGCATTTCGCTTACCGACAACCCTGTAAAAGAGGTATATGCCGCACAAAAATTACTTAAAGCGTTGGGTATTCGTACCGACGGCATAAAATTTGTATCATGCCCCACCTGCGGCAGAACACAAATTGACCTTATAGGTCTTGCAAAGCAGGCAGAAGAACGTTTTGCAAATATTCAAAAAAATATAACCGTTGCCATTATGGGTTGCGTTGTAAACGGACCCGGTGAGGCAAGTGCCGCTGACATTGGTATTGCCGGCGGTAAAGATTGCGGTGTTATATTCAAACACGGAAAAATTATTCACAACAAAGTACCAGAAGATAAACTTTTAGATATTTTAGAACAAGAAATTAACAAAATGTGAGGATTATAAATGTATTCGTTTGAGGAACTGTTTTCTACATATTTAAGTGCCGAAACAGTTAATATTTTTAAAAATGCGGTTGTTGAAAATTGTATTATCGACAGCGATAACAGAAATATTAAATTAAAAATCAGTTGCCCACAATATATACCTTATGCAAAAATTAATTTATTGCGTGAGGAGGTTAAGCACGCTCTAAAACTTGAAAGTGCCGACCTTGAAACAACTTTTTCGGAAAATTCTTTTTGTATAGAAGCGGTCAAAGATATTGTAGCAGAAGTTCGCGTTAAAAACGTTATTTTTAACGGCTTTTTTAACGAGGCGGAATATTCGCTTGAAAACGATACATTAAAAATCACTTTAAAATACGGCGGTTATGCCCAAATAAACGACGGCGGATTTGAAAAACTTTTCAATGTTGTTTTAAATAAACGTTTCGGCAAAAATATAAAAATTGAATTTGACGGCGTTCTTGAAGATGCCCCTATGGTTTTGCCCGAACCTGAGGTAAAACCGATTGTTCAAAAATCTAAAGAAAAGGCACAAAAATCTGAACCCGTAGAAGAAAAGGTTTATGATTATAAACCTAAAGATAATCTGCCTGTGTATCTTGAAAGTGCCCAATTGTTTTACGGCAAAAAAATTGACACATCGGTAAAACGCCTTAGCGACGTTATGTTACCGCAAAGCGAAAATGAAAGTGTTTATGTTGCGGCTTGGGGTGAGGTATTTGGTCTTGAAAGCAAGGTTCTTGATACCAAACGCGGCGGCAAAATGGTAAAAGTTAAGTTTTATTTCAGCGATACAACAAACTCTTTTGCGGCAACAATTACAAAGTTTTTTGACCCCAAATACACAAATAATTTAGACGAAGCCGCTACAGATTTTTTAAATTCAATATCGGCACTCAAAAACGGAGCCTGCATTGTTGTTAACGGCGATTATTCTTACGATAGTTGGAGCCGTGATTTTATTCTTGAAGTAAAGTCAATGGCTACTTTAAAAAAATATGAAGAAACCGATGATTACAACGGCGAAAAACGTGTAGAACTTCATTGCCATACCAATATGTCGGCAAAAGATGCCGTTTCGAGTGCGGGTGATATTATAAACCGTGCATATAAATGGGGGCATAAAGCGGTTGCCATTACCGACCACGGCGTTGTTCAGGCTTACCCTGCAATAGCCGAAGCAGTTGGCAAAATACGTAAAGGCGGCGGTGAATTTAAGGCAATATACGGTGTTGAGAGTTATTTTATTGATGACACACGTTACGATATTTCGGAACTGACAAACAAGCAAATAGGCAAATTGCGTAATCACCAAATTATTTTGGTAAAAAATTTAACAGGTCTTAAAAATCTGTATAAATTAGTTTCGGATTCGCACCTTAACCATTTTTACGGCAGACCTGTAATAATGCGTTCGGTTTTAGACCAGCACCGTGAAGGTTTGATTTTGGGTTCTGCCTGTGAGCAGGGCGAACTTTATAAAGCGGTTATTGACGGTAAAAGTGAAGAAGAACTTATTGAAATTGCATCGTATTACGATTATCTTGAAATTCAACCGCTCGGCAATAACGAATTTATGGTTCGTGACAGTTCTAACCCCGATAAAGTTGATAAAAAGGGTAATGTTACACCTAACAGATTTAAACACGTAACATCGTTAGATATTGTTAAAGATTTTAACCGCAAAATAGTTGAAATTGCCGACAAATTGGGCAAACCTGTTGTCGCTACGGGCGACGTACATTTTCTTAAAAAAGAAGACGGAATTATCCGCCAAATAGTTATGGCAGGTCAAGGTTTTGACGATATTGAAAATCAAGCACCGCTTTATTTTAAATCTACAACCGAAATGCTTGAAGATTTTTCTTATTTCGGCGACCGTGCTTACGAATTTGTAGTTGAAAATCCAAACAAAATTGCCGATATGGTTTCAGACGATGTAATTCCCGTGCCAAAGGGTAACTATCCGCCTGTTATTGAGGGCTCCGATGATTTGTTGCGTGATATTTGTTGGAGCAACGCAAAGGCAATGTACGGTGACCCCGTGCCTGAAATTGTTGAAAAACGTCTTAATAAAGAATTAAATTCAATTATCAATAACGGATTTTCAATAATGTATATCTCGGCTCAAAAACTTGTTGCTTACAGTGAAGAGCAGGGCTATTACGTTGGTTCGCGTGGTTCGGTAGGTTCATCTTTTGTTGCAACAATGGCAGGTATTTCAGAGGTTAACCCATTAGCACCGCACTATGTTTGTAAAAATTGTCAGTACAGCGAGTTTTTTACCGACGGTTCGGTAGGTTCGGGTTTTGACCTGCCCGAAAAAAACTGTCCGCATTGTAATACTCCACTTGACCGCAACGGTCACGACATTCCGTTTGAAACGTTCTTAGGCTTTAAGGGTGACAAAGTTCCTGATATTGACCTTAACTTTTCGGATGAAGTTCAAAACAGGGTGCAAGATTACACAAAAACCCTTTTCGGTGAAGAAAACGTTTTCAAGGCAGGTACAATTTCTACCATAGCCGAAAAAACCGCTTTTGGTTTTGCAAAGGCTTATGCCGAAAAAATGAATGTTGTATTAAGTCACCCCGAACTTAACCGTTTGGCAGGTCTTGTTGAGCGTGCACAGGTAAAAAGTACAACAGGTCAGCACCCTGCAGGTATGATTATTGTGCCTCAAGGTATGACCATTTACGATTTTTGCCCTGTTCAACACCCTGCCGATGACGTTAACAGCGATATTATAACAACACACTTCGACTTCCATTCAATTCACGATACAATTTTAAAACTTGACGAACTTGGTCACGTGGTGCCTACAACATACAAATATTTGTATGAATATTCGGGCATTGATGTAAACACCGTTTCTATGAGTGACCCTAAGGTTTACAGTTTGTTTACCTCGACCGAAGCGTTGGGCGTTACCCCTGAAGAAATTGAGTCTAAAACAGGTACTTTCTGTTTGCCCGAATTTGGAACCTCTTTTGTAAGGGGAATGCTTATAGACTGTCAACCCAAAAACTTTTCTGACCTATTGCAAATTTCAGGTCTTTCGCACGGTACCGACGTTTACCTCGGCAATGCTAAAGATTTAATTGACAACGGCACCTGCACCATTTCAGAGGTTATAGGTACGCGTGATAATATTATGGTGTACTTAATACATCAAGGTATGGACGAGGGCAGAGCATTTAAAATTACCGAAACAGTACGTAAAGGTTTGGTTGCTAAGGGTAAGGTTTCTAAAGAGGATTGGCAGGCTATGGAAGACGATATGCGTGCGGTCAACGTACCTGAGTGGTATATTAATTCTTGTTACAAAATTAAGTATATGTTTCCTAAAGCACACGCTGCGGCATATGTTATTTCGGCAATAAGACTTGGTTGGTACAAAGTTTACCGCCCACTTGAGTTTTACTGTGCATACTTTACGGCACGCCCCGAAGATGTAGATGTTCCAACAGTTGTAAAGGGCAGGGGGGCAGTTCTTGCCAAAATGAATGAAATTAAGTCAAAGGGTAAAGAGGCCTCTAAAAAAGAACTCGACACTTACGATACTTTGCTTATATTTAATGAAATGATGGCACGCGGAATTGAAATCTTGCCTATAGATATTAAACATTCACATGCAATGAAATTTTTGCCCGAAAATAACAAAATGAGGTTGCCTTTCGGTGCACTTTCAGGCGTGGGTGAAAAAGCGGCATATTCTATTTACGAAGCCGCACAGCGAGGTAATTTTGTATCTCGTGAAGATTTTGCACTTGAAGCAGGTGTATCAAAAACAATTATTCAAAACCTTGCCGATATGGGTGCTATGTCCGATTTGCCCGATACAAATCAAATGACACTCTTTTAAAAAATATAAACACTTTTATTAAAATCCCGCATTTTGCGGGATTTTTTAGTGTTTTTAAACAAACGTTTTTTTTAAAAATTGTACAATTTTAAATTTTTTAAAGAAAAAGGTTGCAATTTTGTAACTTTTTGTTATAATAGTAAAGTAATTTGTTACAAAGTTGTAATTTTTGAAGGGAGATTTACTGTTTTGAAGTGCTACATCGAATACGCAGTTAAAATGTTAAAACGTTGCTTTAACACTATAAAAAACAGTTCCGATAGAGTTAAAAAAACCACCTTTGCCGTAGTTGCCGCAATTTCAATATTTGCAGGTCTTTCTTTTACGGGCACCCGAATTGCATATAAGGTTAATTACAGCGGTCATATAATCGCAACAGTAAGTAATAAAAACCAATTTAACGAGGCGGTTAACCTTGTTGTTAATTTGGTAGATAATAAAAAGGTAAAATCGGTTGTATCTGAGCCTAAATTCACCGCTACTGTAGTTTTAGATGAAGATATCAACAATACAAATGAAATTGCAAACGCTATCATCAACAATACCGATGAAATTGTTGAGGCATCTACACTTTATGTAGACGGCGTTTTTGTTGCCTGTTCCGAAAAAGGCATTATAGAAGATGCCGTAAACCAACGTCTTAACGGTTATAACGTTGACGGTCAAGAGTGTACAAGCCGTTTTGTTGAAGATGTTAACATTGAAAACGGTTATTTTATTAAGTCAGAAACCGACGGTGAAACTGCGGTTCAAAATGCAGTAAACGGTTTGTCGGTTATTACCGAAGTTAAGCAAATTACCGATGTTATAGTGCCTTACAAAACATCTGTTCAAAAAACAAATGAACAGATTATCGGTTACAGCGAGGTAAGTGTATCTGGTGTGGCAGGTATTAACCGCATCACACAGGATATTGTTATGCTAAACGGTGAGGTTCAGTCTTGCGTTGAGGTTGATAATCAGGTTGTTTCTGAACCTGTTGAAGAGGTAATAATTAAAGGTACCGCCAAAACATTGGCATCTGCTCAGCAAAAACAGGCTGCACATAATTCAGGTTTGGCATTTCCTTTGCCGAGCGGCAGTTGGCAGGTAAGTTCTTACTACGGTGACGGCAGAGGTCACAAAGGTGTTGATTTAAGAGCCAAAAGCGGCACTTCAATATATGCCGCATTAGATGGCGTTGTAGTTTTATCAGGCTGGTATGATGCATACGGTAACTGTGTTATTATAGAACACTCAAACGGTATGCGTACACTTTACGCACACGCAAAGCAACTTTGTTGCAATGTAGGTGACACCGTATCACAGGGTGATATTATTGCACTTGTTGGAACTACAGGTCAGTCAAGCGGTAACCATTTACATTTTGAGATTATTTTAAACGGCAGCAATGTAGACCCCGCACCGTATATATATTTGGATTAATGCATTAAAAAGTCCCGATTTTTCGGGACTTTTGTGTTTTTTGCCTTGACTAAAACACAACATTTAGTGTATAATGTAAAATGTATATTAATATGCAAAACTACAAGGAAGTGTAATTTTTGGCTAAAGCAAAACCGCAGTATGATAATACAAGCATACAAAAGTTAGAAGGTCCTGACCGTGTTCGTAAACGCCCAGGTGTTATATTCGGTTCTGACGGACTTGACGGTTGTGAACATTCTGCTTTTGAAATAATATCTAACTCAATAGATGAAGCACGTGAGGGTTACGGTAAAAAAATAGTAATTACTTATTACAGCGATAACTCTATCGAGGTGCACGATTTCGGTCGCGGTTGCCCTGTTGACTATAACTCAAAATACGATTGTGAAAACTGGGAAATGGTTTTCTGCGAGATGTATGCAGGCGGTAAATACAGTACCGACGAGGGCTCTAACTACGGTTCTTCTATAGGACTTAACGGCTTAGGTCTTTGTGCTACTCAATATTCGTCGGAATGGATGGACGTTGAAATTAAACGTGACGGCTTTAAATACAATCTGCATTTTGAAAAGGGATTTAATATAGGCGGTCTGCAGCGTGAAGAATACAAGGGCCGCGAAACAGGCACTAAAATCCGTTGGAAACCCGACATTGAAGTTTTCACCGATATTAACATTCCGCGTGATTATTTTATAGATGTTTTAAAACGTCAAGCGATTGTAAATGACGGCTTGTTATTTGAATTCCGTGAACAGCAAGGTTCAAAATTTATATCACAGGAAATCGTTTATGAAAACGGTATCGTCGATTACGTAAACGAAAAAGTCGGTGAAGAACGTCTTACATCGGTTCAGTTTTGGACTGCCGAACGAAAGGGTCGTGACCGTGCCGATAAACCCGAATACAAATTAAAAATAAACGTAGCGGTTACATTTTCAAACCGACACACTTTAAAAGAATATTATCACAACTCAAGTTGGTTAGAGCACGGCGGTGTTCCTGAAAAAGCGGTGCGTAATGCTTTTGTTTATCAAATTGATTCTTACCTTAAACAAAACAACAAATACAAGGGTAACGAAAGCAAAATCACTTTTTCAGACGTTGAGGAATGTTTGGTAATAGTTACATCCTGTTTTTCACCGGGCGGTTTGGTCTCTTACGAAAATCAAACTAAAAAATCTATAACAAATAAATTTATAGGCGATGCTATGACCGAATTTATGCGTCATCAACTTGAAATTTATTTTATAGAAAATAAGTCCGAAGCAGAAAAGATTGCCGAACAGGTGCTTATAAATAAACGCAGTCGCGAACGCAGTGAAAAAGAACGCATAAACCTTAAAAAGACTCTTTCAACAGGCAACTCAATGGCAGACAGGGTTCAAAAATTTGTTGATTGCCGCAGTAAAGATGTATCAGAACGTGAACTTTATATTGTTGAGGGTGATTCGGCATTAGGTTCGTGTAAATTGGCACGAGATGCGGCTTTTCAAGCCATTATGCCTGTGCGTGGTAAAATACTTAACTGTTTAAAGGCTGAATACACAAAAATTTTCAAAAGCGAAATCATTACCGATTTACTTAAAGTTTTAGGTTGCGGTGTAGAGGTTAGTTCTAAAGCAAATAAAAACCTTTCAAACTTTGATATGGCAAATCTGCGTTGGAATAAAATTATTATATGTACCGATGCCGACGTTGACGGTTTTCATATCAGAACACTTATACTTACTATGATTTACCGTCTTATGCCTACGCTTATAAGTGAAGGTAAGGTTTTTATAGCCGAAACTCCGCTTTATGAAATCAATACAAAATCAAAAACTTATTTTGCCTATGACGAAAACGAAAAGGCAGATATATTAAATCAAATAGGCGATGAAAAATACACATTGCAACGTTCAAAGGGTCTTGGTGAAAACCAACCCGATATGATGAACCTTACTACAATGAATCCCGAAACACGCCGACTTATAAAAATTTTGCCCGAAGATGCCGAACAAACAAGCAATATGTTTGACTTGTTACTCGGCGATAACCTTGCTGGCAGAAAAGATTATATTTCAGAATACGGTTATCTTTATATGGAAGATGCCGACATAAGTTAAAGGAGATATAAAAATTGGCTCCGAGAAAGAAAAAAGAAACCGAGCAAAAAAACAAAAAGCCTCAAAATAACGCATATATTGCGGGTGCCGGCACCGTTGTTGACAGCCCCGTTACCGAAACTTTAAAATCTAATTTTATGCCCTATGCTATGAGTGTTATCGTTTCACGTGCTATACCCGAAATTGACGGGTTTAAGCCGTCACACCGAAAACTGCTTTACACCATGTATAATATGGGTTTGCTTAAAGGCTCAACAATTAAATCTGCAAATATTGTAGGTCGCACTATGCAACTTAACCCTCACGGCGATGCCGCTATTTATGAAACAATGGTGCGTTTGAGTGAGGGAAACGAAGCACTTTTGCACCCATATGTTGCATCTAAGGGTTCGTTCGGTAAAGCCTATTCACGTGATATGCAATGTGCGGCATCACGTTACACCGAGGCTAAACTGTCACCTATAGCAGAAGAACTTTTTGCCGATATTGACAAAGACACGGTTGATTTTGTTGATAACTACGATGCCACAATGAAAGAGCCTACGCTTTTTCCTGTAACCTTTCCGTCAATACTTGTAAATTCAAATATGGGTATTGCGGCAGGTATGGCAAGTAATATATGTTCGTTTAATTTGCGAGAAGTGTGCGAAACTACGATTGCTTATATAAAAGACAATGATATAAACGTTGCAGATACACTTTTAGCACCCGATTTTTCAATCGGCGGTGAATTGCTTTACAACCGTAGCGAAATGGAAAAAATTTACGAAACGGGCAGAGGCAGTTTTAAGGTGCGTGGCACATATGTTTATGATAAATCAAACAACTGCATAGATGTAAAATCTATACCGCCTACCACCACAACCGAAGCAATTATTGAAAAAGTAATTGATTTGGTTAAACTTAAAAAAATTACCGAAATTAACGATATTCGTGATGAAACCGACCTTGGCGGTTTACAGATTACCATTGACCTAAAACGCGGTGTTGACCCTGAAAAACTTATGAAAAAACTTTTCAGAATGACACCTTTGCAAGACAGTTTTTCGTGTAATTTTAATATTCTTATTGCATCAAGTCCTATGGTTTTGGGCGTTAAATCAATAATTGCCGAGTGGGTTGCTTTTAGAACAGAGTGTGTAAGACGCAGGGTTTATTTTAAACTTGAAAAAGCACAAAGCAAACTTCATTTACTTAAAGGTATGGAAAAAATATTGCTTGATATTGACAAGGCAATAAAAATAGTGCGTGATACCAAAGAGGAAAAAGAGGTAGTGCCCAACCTTATGATAGGCTTCGGTATTGATGAAATTCAGGCAGAATATGTAGCCGAAATTAAGTTGCGTCACTTAAACCGCGAATATATTTTAAAACGCCTTGATGAAATTGAAAATCTTGAAAAAGAGATTGCCGAAATGCAGTCGATTTTAGAGTCTAAATCTAAAATCAAAAAAATCATTGTCGGTGAACTTGAAGAGGTTATTAAAAAATACGGCCGTGACCGTAAAACCGCAATAATTTCCGCTGAAGAAGACGTAACCGAAAACGAACCCGAAGAGGTTGACAACTCACCCGTAACGCTCTTCTTTACCAAAGACGGTTATTTTAAAAAGATTACACCGCAGTCACTACGTATGAGCGGCGAACAAAAACTTAAAGAGGGCGACGAAATCACCCAAACGGTTGAGTCTACCAATGCACACGAATTGCTCTTCTTTACAACAAATTCGCAGGTTTACAAATGCCGTGTAACAGATTTTGCCGACGGCAAAGCAAGCGTGCTTGGTGATTACGTTGCAGGTAAACTCGGTTATGATGAGGGCGAAGCCTCAATTTATATGGTTGATACGCTTGATTATTCGGGCTTTATGATTTTTGTTTTTGAAAACGGCAGAGTGGCAAAGGTTCCGCTTAAATCTTACGAAACAAAAACCAACCGCAAAAAACTTGTTAAAGCGTATTGCGATAAGTACAAAATTCACACCGTTTTCTATTTCAAAGAAGATTGTGATATTTTGCTTAAATCCACAAACAACCGTATGTTACTTGTAAACACGGCATCTATTCCGTCTAAAGCAACAAAAGATAACGGCGGCATAGCCGTTATGACTCAGAAAAAAGGTCAGCGTATATTTACTGCCGAAGTTTATGTTGATGAAAGTCTTGAAAATCAACATCGCTATCGTACAAAAAATCTTCCCGCAGCAGGTGCCCTGCCGCAAACGGGCAAGGCTACGCAAACCGCACTTGACATATAACGCTTTTGGCTGTACAATTAAAAACCGTCCGAAATACTTTTTGCTTTGAATTTCAAGGCAATCTGCAATCGGGCGGTCTGTCCGCCACGAAATGCAAACGCCTTTGTTTGTGGCTGACATTATATAATATTAACTTTTTTATTTAAAATATACTTATTCGGAGTTGGTAAATTTTATGAATAAAGAACTCGCAAAACAGTATGACCC